>JAAWLO010000006.1 GCA_022797935.1 Oscillibacter sp.
TCAGGCGCAGGCAGCCGCTTCGCGGCTCAAACCGCCGCCTGAGCGGCGGTTCGTTGAAAAGAATCCCTTGGATTCTTTTCAACTGCGCTGGCTATAAAACCGTCCAAACGCCGTCCTGGCGGAAAAAGATGCCCCAGGACGGCGCGTTTTTCCAACCAGGACAAAGGAGAGGATTCTATGGACGCGATCTGGACCCGGGCGGCGGAGCTGCCCCGCTTCCCCCCGCTGAAACGGGATTTGCAGACGGATGTCTTGCTGATTGGCGGCGGCCTGGCAGGCCTGCTGTGCGCCTGGCGGCTGACCCGGGAGGGCGTGAACTGCGCCCTTCTGGAGGCGGACCGGCTCTGCGGCGGCGTCACCGGGCATACCACCGCCAAAGTCACGGCGCAGCACGGCCTGTTTTGCCATACCCTTCTCCGGCGCTTTGGTCCCGGCAAGGCCCGGCTCTATTGGGAGGCCAATCAGGCGGCGCTGGAACGGTATCGGGCTCTGGGGCGGGAAATCGACTGCGAGTTCCAGGAGCGGGACGCCTACGTTTACCACCGCAGCCGCCGGGATTTGCTTCAGCGGGAGGCGAAGGCCTGCCTGCGGCTGGGCATCCCGGCGGAATTGGTCTCCAGCCTGCCGCTGCCCTTTCCCACGGCGGGGGCGGTCCGTCTGCCCCGGCAGGCTCAGGTTCATCCGCTGAAGCTGCTGGCCGCCCTCAGCCGGGAACTTCCGGTATTCGAGGAAACCCGGGTGACAGAACTGCTTCCAGGGCAGGCGGTCACGGCTTCCGGAAATCTTGTAACGGCCAACAAGATGGTAATCGCCACCCATTTTCCCTTTTTGAACCAGCACGGCAGCTACTTTCTGAAGCTGTACCAGCACCGCTCCTATGTGCTGGCTCTGGAGAACGCCCCGGACCCCGGCGGAATGTACGTGGATGGGGCAAAAACGGGTCTGTCCTTCCGCACGGCGGAAAACAGGCTCCTCCTCGGCGGCGGCGGACACCGGACCGGCAAGCCCGGCGGCGGCTGGGCGGAACTGGAAGCCCTGGCCCGGCGCTGGTATCCCCAGGCTAAGATTGCAGCCCGCTGGGCCGCCCAGGACTGCATGAGCCTGGACGGCGTGCCCTACATCGGGCCCTACTCCCGGAACACCCCGGGACTCTACGTGGCCACAGGCTTCAGCAAGTGGGGCATGACCTCGGCTATGGCGGCGGCAGAGCTGCTGGCCGCTCTCCTCCAGGGGCGCGAAAGCCCCTATGCCCCTCTCTTCTCCCCCTCCCGGTCCATCCTCCGGCCCCAACTGGCGGCCAATGGCTGGGAGGCGGCGCGCAGTCTTCTGACCCCCCGCGGGCCCCGCTGTCCCCATATGGGCTGCGCCCTGCGCTGGAATCCCCAGGAGCATTCCTGGGACTGCCCCTGTCACGGGTCCCGCTTCGGGGAAACGGGAACCCTGCTGGACAATCCCGCCACGGGGAACCTTCCCTGAAAAAAAGACGCCCGAGGCCGTATCCCGGCTTCGGGCCTTCTTCTTCCAAAAAACGGGCCGGGTCCGAAGACCCTTCTTCCGCCAGAAAAAGACGGGCCGGGTCCGAAGACCCAGCCCGTTTGTTTGCTTGTCTCTGCCTCAGAGAGAAATCAGCGCATGCCGTCCTCGCACTTGGCCTCAGACTTCTGAAGACCACCGATCCGGCCAACACCGTTGACAACGGCATGGGGACGTCCGCCGTCCGCCAGGACAACGGCCATGATGATCTCGTCGGCCTTGGGGGCGTCGGGAATCCGGACCTCGAAGGAACCGTAATGGGTGCGCACGAAAGCGGCATCCTTGAAGTGCAGGGAGATGTCCAGAGAAGCGCCGACACCGGCAACCTTCTCGTTGGAGGGGATGATGGACTTGCCGCCGCCGATGGCGTCACGGATGGGCTTGCCCGCCTTGGGGTGCAGCATGGCGGAGGAATGCTCCAGCTCGCCGTCCACGCCCACCAGGCAGCCCTTGCCGTAGGTCTCCACGGTCTCCGCGCCCAGCAGCTCCGCGCCCTTGCGGGTCAGCAGGTCACCCAGATACTCGCCGTACTCGGTGAGCTCGCTGAGGTCCTCCTGCCACTTGCCGGCATAGGGATTCTTGATGACGGCGGCCACAGACACGGTCTTGATGGACTTGCGGTCACCGTTCTCCACGGCCATATCCGCGCCACCCTCGTAGAACACTTCTTCCAGATTGGTTACGATCTTGCGAATCTTGGGCTCTTTCATGACAATACTTCCTCCTGTTTTTTGATTTAAGTCATCTGACCATTGGTCAGCAAGGCTTCCGCGCAGCGGGGGGGGTGTTGCTGCTCTTCTTGACGTTGATCTTGCCGTCAATGATGACGTAGCTCAGGCCGGGGATATCGCCGGCGGCGAAGGCACCCAGGGCGTCCTTGGCCACAGAGCCCATAGGAGCGTCCATAATCAGCAGGTCGGCCTCCTTGCCCACGGCAATGGTGCCGCGGTTCAGGCGGTCATAGACCTTGGCGGGGTTGCCGGTCGCCATAGCCACGGCCACTTCCGGCTTGATTCCGCCCATGGAGGCGGCGAAGGAGATGTTCCGCAGAATGCCCAGGGGGATGATGCCGGTGCCGGAGGGGGCGTCATTGCCGAAAATCACGCGGCCCAGCTGGCCCTTCTCGGTGGCGCGCTCCAGGACATAGGTGGCAATCTTGGGGTTGCCGCACTGGACAATCTCCATGGCGAAGGGCGTCTCGTCCATAATGCGGTCCACCTCGTGGGTGGCAATGGCGGTGGGGCCGCCGTTGATGTGGGAGACCACATCGGGCTTGGTCTTGATCACGTCGTCCGCCGTTACGGTGGAGCTGCCGGGGATGGAGGTGCCGCCGGTGTGCATCTGCACCTTGAAGCCGTTCTTATGGGCCCACTCCACCATGGGAGCAGCCAGCTCGGGGTTGTTGACAGAGCCCAGGCCGATTTCGCCCACAATCCAGACGCCTTCCTTGGCCAGGTCTTCGAAGTCCTTCTCCACCAGACCCTTCTCCATAATCAGCGCGCCGCCCTCGACCTTCACGCCGCCGGGACGGGCATTGGCAAAGCTCTTGTGGCCCACAATGGCCAGAGCCTTGGTGCCGGAGGGGTCCTTGGGCCGGCCGGGAGTGTGGCATTCACCGGCGGAGATCATGGTGGTTACGCCGCCGTTCTTCGCGCTCTCAATGTAGCCCACCGTCTTCTGCCGGGTGCCGTAGTCGCCGGAGGTGACGTGGACATGAGTGTCCCACAGGCCGGGCGTGACGGTGGTGCCGTTGGCGTCAACCACAGTGGCTTCGCCGGTGTTGGCGAGGAGCTCCTCGCCGCCAATGGCGGAAATCAGGTTATCCTCCACGACAATGACGCTGCCCTCCAGAATGGGCTTTTCAATGTCGCCGGAGACGATGGTGCCAATGTTTTTGATGATTAAAGTTGCCATAAATGGACTCCCTTCCGCCGCAATCAATGCGGTGCTTTTTATATTTGCAATTCCTCTGCCGGAGAAGGCCCGGCGGAAGCATTTGCCAAAGGAAACGGATTTAAGCCATCAGTCGGGAAGCTTATAATCGCCCTCCTGAATGAGGCCCTTCTTGCGCATAAACTCCGAGGTCAGCCACGCCACAGCCGCGGGAATCACAATGCTGATCAGCAGCAGGCCGATCCAGTCCATAGCGCCGGCGGCATAAGCGGCCTCGCCCTGGGCAACCGCGCCCTCCGAGGGGCTGAGCCAGCCGGTGATAACGCCGATGGGGCCCACGAAGCCGCAGGTGCCCATACCGGCGGAAACGGCTGTGCCGTTCATCTTCATCTTGAACAGGCAGGTAGCAATGGGGCCGTTGACAACCGAGGCCACAATCGCGGGAAGCCAGAGAACGGGCTTGCGGATGAGGTTGGGAACCTGAAGCATGGAAGTGCCCAGGCCCTGGGCCATCAGGCCGCCCACCTTATTCTCCCGGTAGGACGCCACAGCGAAGCCCACCATGTGCGCGCAGCATCCAGCCACGGCGGCGCCGCCGGCCAGACCCACCAGGCCCAGCGCGGCGCAGATGGCGGCGGAGCTGATGGGCAGCGTCAGAACAACGCCCATGATGGCGGCAACCAGAACGCCCATCAGGAACGGCTGCTGGTTGGTGGCCCACATGATGATGTTGCCCAGCCAGCTGGCAAACGCGCCAATGGGAGGCGCAATCAGCGACGCCACCAGCACACCGCCCAGAATGGTAACGGTGGGGGTCACCAGCAGGTCCACCGGGGTGCGCTTGGAGACCAGCTTGCCCAGGAATACCGCAATGATGGTGACGACAAACACGGCCAAGGGGCCGCCCGCGCCGCCCAGCGAGTTTGCGGCATAGCCAACGGTCATGCAGGAATAGATGACATAGGGAGGAGATTTCATTGCGTAGGCAATCGCGCCGGCCATAGCCGCTCCCTGCACGGCCACAGCAAAATTCCGGGAATCTACCAGCAGGGCAAATTCCTGGCCCCACATGGCATAGTTCAGGTCAAACAGGTACACGCCGACCGTCTGGAAAATCGTGCCGATCAGCAGGGATGCGAACAAGCCGTGGGCCATGCCGCCCAGGCCATCTACCAGGATGCGCTGTGTGGTAAAGGAAATATTCTGCTCTGCGCAGTACTTCCGAAATCCGGTCAGTTCTTTCTTTTCACTCATAATTTGTCCCTCACTAACTCATGAATCCAATAGGTACGGAAAGCTATCCATTTTCTTTCTCTATATCCGCTTTCTTTTTAAGGTCTTAGGGCTTGTAAATACGGGACTGCCGGGGAAGAACCTGAATCGGAAAGATCTTCTCACCTCCTTGTGCGCAAGAATCCGGAATCTGCCCGCGGACCCGCAGTCCTGGCAGATTCTTTTCTGTATGCCCCTCCGGTTCCCGCAGTCCTCATGCCAGAACGCGCGGAAACCGGATTGGCCTGGGAAGCTTTCGCTCAGCTCTTCTTCCCTTGTCCCTCCTGCCATGCCTTCACAATATCGGCGGGGAAAACCGGCGTGGTGGTAAAGTTGCTGCCAATGGCGTCATTGATGGCCGCAATGGTGGCGGGAATGCTGGGAATCAGCGCCGGTTCGCCGACGCCCTTGGCCCCGAAGGGACCTGCCTCGCCCTCGCTGCTGACCACAATGGGATAAATCTTGGGAACGTCCATGCAGGTGGAGATGATGTACTTGGAAAGAGAGGGGTTCTTGATGGCCAGGGTCTTGGGGTCCACGTCAATCTTTTCCGTGACCACGAAGCCCGTGCCCATAGCGGTGCCGCCCTCGATCTGACCCTCCACCAGCTTGTTTCCAATGGGGGTGCCCACGTCGTGGGCAGAGACCACGGACAGCAGCGTCACTTCGCCGGTATCCGTGTCCACCTCCACCTCCAGGATGGTGGTGGCGTAGGAATAGAGCTCATAGGGAATACCGGACATATCCTTGGGGTCCAGATAAGTGGTCTTCGGGTTGTAATACCCCGCGCCCACAGCCAGACGGCCCTTCTTGCCCATAGCGCCCATCAGCTCGGGATAGCTCATGCGGACATTGGCGTCCTTGCTGCTGTAAATCTCCCGGTTGCGGAAGATCAGGTCCTCCTCGGGGACGTTCAGCTCCTCGGCAGCGGTGCGCTTCAGCTCCCCCATAGCCGTCTCGCAGGCATTGCGCACGGCGTTGCCGGTGATAAAGGTCTGACGGCTGGCGGACGTAGCGCCGCCCTCCGGGGCCACCTGGGTATCCGCCCAGGTCACCTGAATATTCTCATAGGCCAGGCCCAGGGTCTCCGCCGCAATGGAGGCCGCCATGGTCGACGAGCCCTGACCGATATCCGCCGCGCCCACGGTCACGTGGACGCTGGTGTCCGGAAGTACCTGCACAAAGGCGGCGGCAGGGTTCGGCAAGCCGGTGTTTCCCACACCGTAGAACATGCAGCCAACGCCGGTTCCTCTTCTCTTCATGACTCTCGCCCCCCTTATTCCTTGTCCAGACGGGCCAGGGCTTCCGGCATCACCTCGGCAGCCTTAGCCTGGGCCTGCGCCAGCGTGTCCAGGAAGCCGACGCTCTCCGTCAGCTTCTGCCCGGTGGGAATCACGGAGCCCACCTTCTGCGCGTTAATCCGCCGGATTTCCAGCGGGTTCATGTGCAGCGCCCTGGCCAGGGCGTTCATCTGGCCCTCGTGGCACACGGCGGCCTGGGGCACGCCGAAGCCGCGGAACGCGCCGCACATGGGATTGTTGGTGTAGACGAACACTGCGTCGCACCGGACGTTGGGGCACTCATAGGGGCCCACAATGTGAACCGGCGCACGGCCAATGACCGCCGGTGCGTAGGAGCTGTAAGCCCCCGCGTCACAGGTCATCACGCAGTCCACCGCCACCAGCTTGCCGTCCTTGGTGGCGCCGGTCTTGCACTTCATGGTGATGGGATGGCGCTTGGAGGAGACCAGGGTGGACTCCGTCCGGGAGCGGACCATCTTCACCGGGCGCTTTGTATAGTGGGCCATCAGGGCGCAGTGCAGCTGCACGCTGATATCCAGCTTGCCGCCGAAGCCGCCGCCGGTGGTGGCCTGCTTCACCCGCACCCGGTTCTGGGGCACGCCCAGCATGGCGGCCACTTCGTTGCGGTCATAGTGGGCGTTCTGGGTGGAGACAATGACATTCATGACCCCCTGCTCATCCACATAGGCAAGACCCGCGTCGGGCTCAATGAACATATGGGAGAGAATGTGGGTGGAATAGGTATTTTCCACAATGACGTCACACTTGGCCCAGGCCTCGTCCACGTTGCCGAATTCCAGGTGCTTCTTGACGTTGATATTGGTGTCGCCGTGGACCTTGGGGGAATCCTCCTCCATGGCCCGCTCAAAGGTGGAAATCGCTTCCAGCTCCTCGTACTCCGCCTCAATCAGCTCCAGGGCGTCCTGCACCAGGTCCGGCGTCTCCGCCGCCACCACGGCAATGGCGTCCCCGTAGCGGCGGACCTTGTCGTCCACCAGGCAGGGCTCATCCTTGAAGATGATGCCGAACCGGTTCTTCCCGGGGATGGCGGTGTGGTCCAGCACGCAGGCCACGCCGGGCAGGGCCCGGGCCTTCTCCAGGTTCAGCTTTTTGACAATGGCGTGGGGCACCGTGCTGCGGAACACGCCGCCGTACAGCATACCGGGCATCTGATAATCCGCCGCGAATTTCGTGGTGCCCAGCACCTTTTCCAGGGCGTCTACCTTCACATGGTCTTTCGCGAGAACCGCATAGTCCTTCATGCCCGCGCCTCCTCTCTGCGCATCTTCGCCGCCAGGAGCACCGCCTCAATAATCTTCGTGTAACCGGTGCAGCGGCAGAGATTGCCGCTCATGGCCAGCTTCACTTCTTCCTCTGTGGGGTCGGCGTTCTTCGCCAGAAGGGCCTCGGCCGTGAGAATCATGCCCGGCGTGCAGAAGCCGCACTGGACCGCGCCGCTCTCCATAAAGGCCCGCTGGACCGCGTCGGGCGTTCCGTCGGGGCTGATGCCCTCCAGGGTGACAATGTCCGCGCCCTCGGCCTGTCCCGCCAGGACACAGCAGCTGGTTACCGGCTCCCCGTTGAAAATCACCGTGCAGGCTCCGCACTCGCCCTCGCTGCACCCTTCCTTGACGCTGGTCAGATGCAGGTCCTCCCGCAGCACGTCCAGCAGCCGCTTGTTGGGTGCGGTCTCCACCGTGACAGGCTTGTGATTCACGGTGCAATGGACAGTGATGTTGTTCATACCTGCACCTCCTCAATTCCCAGCTGCCCCAGAATATCCGCGAACAGCTTCTTATAGACGCCCTGTGCGCCTTCCTTCTTATAGAACACGGACCAGGGGCGGGACCGGTTGGCCTCCAGAATCTGGTCGTGCATCATGGGCAGCGTCTCCAGCATCACGCTGTAGCTCAGCTTCTTCCCCACCAGGTACTCCTCGCAGGAAGCAAAGTGCATGGGATAGCGGCCCAGCGCACCGGCCCGCATGGACACGTGGGTGCACACGCCGCTGCCGTCCACGGTGGCCGTCATGCAGCCCGCGATCACGCTGATGGCCAGGGCCTTCCGCTTGCCCAGCTTGTAGAAGGCGGTGGCGGTGTGCTTCGTGTCGGGCACCGGGAAGGAAATCTCGGTCAGCAGCTCATCCGCCGCCAGACCGTTGCGCTTCTGCACGCCTTCCGCCGCCAGGAACTCGTTGATGTTCAGCGTCCGCTCGCCCCGGACGCTCCGCAGCGTCAGGTCCGCGTTCAGGCACACGCAGGCCGCCAGGCCGTCACCGGCCACGGAGGACTGGGCGATATTGCCGCCGATGGTGCCCAGATTCCGAATCTGGGGGGACCCCACCAAGCTGGTGGCGTCGTGGAGCAGGTGGCAGGTCTCCGCGATTCTGGCGTCTGCCGCCAGGGCGGCGTGGGTGGTCATGGCGCCAATGCGGAACCGGCCGCCCTCTTCCCGGATGTAGCGCAATTCCGGAATGTGCTTCAGGTCAATCACAACCGCCGGAGCCGCCTTGCGCTCGTTCAGTTCCAGCACCAGGTCCGTGCCGCCGGCGACGGCGGCCACGCTCTCCCGGTGCGTATGCAGCAGCTCCAGGGCCTCCTCCACCGTGGCGGGGGTATAAAAGTCAAATGGCTTCATGGGTGCTCCTTTCAATGTTTTCGTTCAGGAAGGAGATCAAATATCTTTGTTCAGCGTGCTGTCCAGAGCCTTGCTCAGAACAATGTACAGAACGAAGGTCACCGCCATGCTGACAATGGCGGGAACCAGGAAGGCCTTCTGCAGGCAGATGTAGCCCACAATCGTGCCGGCCGCCCAGGCAAGAATCGTCACCCAGTTGATGGCCTTGCCGTCCTTGCTCTTCTTGATGAAATAGTACTCCGCGATAATCAAAGCGGGGATGGGCGGCAGCAGTACCGACAGGGTCTGCACCACCGGCAGCAGATACTTCGTCGCGCCCACGGCGGCGAAGGCGGCGGCGGCCACGGCCGTGATAACCGCCAGGGTGGAGTGCTTCACCTTGCCTTCCAGCGGGGTGTCCTTCAGCACGTTCTGAAGGGCCAGGCTGGAGGTGTAAATGTTGTTGTCCTGGGTGGTCCAAACACAGAAAATGGCGCAGACGAACACCAGAATGCCCAGGCCCAGAGCCGCCGTGGCGGGAACGAAACCGTTCTCACCGGTGGCCTGCGCCGTCATGATGCCGATCACCTGAAGGCCGAAGAGGCCAATGGCCACGGCAATGGGCGCGCCCAGAGCCACGTGGCTCTTCTTCTTCGCGTAGCGGCAGACGTCCGGGGAGACAATGCAGCCGAACACCCACGCGCCCACAAAGGAGGTGGACGCCGCCGCGAAGGACAGGGGCTCCTCCGAGGGCGTATACTGGAACACGGTGCCATAGCCCACCCGGTTGCCAATGGCCACCGCGCAGACCACGGTCAGCAGCAGTGCGCAGGGCACGCCCAGCCAGCTGACAAACTCCAGACCCTTCACGCCCCGAATCGCGGACTGCGCCCACAGGGCCACGACGAGAACCGACGTGATTCCAACAGGAACCGGCCACCAGCTAAAGTTGGAGATGATCAGATTGGAAAACGTATCGGCGTTTACCGCAATCCAGTTCACGCTGGAAATCACCAGCAGCAGGGACAGGATGCCGGAACTCCGCGCACCCAGGGACTTTCGGGACAGCACCGAAGTGGAAAGTCCCGTATCGCAGGCAATCATGCCCAGGAACGTGGCCACCACGATCAGCATGAAGTTGCCCACCGCGCAGGCCAGCACGGCATCCCGGAAGGGCATCCGGAAGCCCACCGTGGCTCCCGTCACGAAGCAGGACAGGGAGATGGTGTATCCTGTGAGAATCACCAAAATGCTGCCAATGCTCTTGCGGGCACTGTCAGGCACCTTGTCAAATACGTATTCCAGTTCTGTACCTTCCGGCTGACCGGCTGTCTTTTTCGGTTCGTCGCTCATGTTTGTTTCCTCTTTTCCTTTGTTATTGGCTGGCTGACACCTGAAAACGGGTTCGCTTCATCCTTAGTCCTTTTTGCCGCGGATTTCCACACCGCAGAGCTTTTCCCAAATCTTGATGACGGCGGACATGTCCTCACCGCCCAGACCGGCGGCCCGGGCCTGCTCATACACCGCCATGCAGGCGTTGGACATGGGAATGGGCACCTGAAGGGTCCGGCTGGCCTCCTGGGCCAGGGTCAGGTCCTTGTACTGCACATCCATGGCAAAGCCCGGCTCGAAGGCGTCCGCCATGATGAACTTCTGCATCTTGGCCGTCAGGGCGTAGCTGTTGCCGGAAGAGGTGCTGATGATCTCATACATGGTCTCGGGAGACAGGCCGCACTTGGCGCCCAGCACCAGCGCCTCGGCCAGAGAGGCCATGTTCGCGCCCAGCAGCATGTTGTTCACAATCTTCATGGCGTCGCCCATGCCCACGCCGCCGATGTGGTGGATGCGCTTGCCAATGGCCTGGAGCACCGGCTCCACCCGGGCGAAGGTCTCGTCCTCCGCGCCCACCATGATGGTCAGGGTACCGGCTTCCGCGCCGGCGGTGCCGCCGCTGACGGGGGCGTCCATGTACTTCACGCCCTTTTCCGCCGCGATCTTCGCCATCTTCTGGGTGGTGGCGGGGGCCACGGAGGACATATCCACAATGACCGTTCCGGGCTTGCAGGCCGCCAGAACGCCTTCGGGACCGCACATGACGCTCTCCACAATCGCGCCGTTGGGCAGCATGGTGAAGGCGACGTCCACCTCAGCGGCCAGAGCCTGGTTCGTGGGGCAGTGCTTCGCGCCCAGGGACACCAGCTGCTCCACCAGGGCGGGCATCAGATCGTTGACATAGGTCTCGAAACCCGCCTTCACCACATTGGCGGCCATGTGCTTGCCCATGCGGCCAAGCCCGATAAATCCAACTTTCATCTTACATTCTCCTCTTTCCAATTTATGTTCCTTCCTCCGGAGGATTTCTCTCCCCCTTCCGCAGGCCGGTTCCACGCTCCAGCGCCTTGGGAACCCAGATGTTCCGGCCCTGAATGTCCGCTGCGGCGTACAGGAGGTTTCCCCGCTCATACTGCCGCCGGGCCTCCTGACGGATTTGCTCCAGCCCCTGGCGGATTTCCGCTTCTTCCAGGGGGTCCACCTGCCGCACAATGGTCAGCCCGGCGATATCGCTCTCCGGCTCCAGGTCCCCCGCCAAACAGGTGTGTACCCGGGGGGAGGACAGATAGGAACAATTGGCGATATGGGTGGCGCAGGCGTCCGCCACGGCACAGCGCCGGGAAAACACGCTGACGGCGCTGGCAATCCCCCGGGTCAGACTGCGCCCCCCCAGGCCGCTGGTGCACACGCCGCCAATGCCGTCCTCCGCCCGGAGGGTCACCACCTGGGACAGGCCGCCTTCCAATTCCGGAAGGATTCCCATCCGCAGCTGCTGTCCCGGTCCCAGGCGCAGGGCCACATCGCCGCCGTTGTTGACCACGGCCACATCCGCGCCGTTGGCAAAGAGCCAATCCGCCACCGCGTCCGCCAGGGTACCGGCCACTGCCGCCATTGGCGTCAGGCTCTCCTCTCCGGCGGACAGCACCGCTTCCGCCATCACCCGGGGCAGCCCCTCCAGCTGGGAGAAATCTCCCGCGCCGGAAGGCAGCCGCAGCCGGGGCAGTTCTCCGGCAATTTCCGCCAGAGAGGCCTCAATCAGGGGAAACGCCGCCTCCGCCAGCTCCGGCAGGGGCGTGCCCTGACGGCGGGCCGTGATGACCATGGACACGGGTCCATAGTCCACAAACACCCGGCCGTCCGGCAGGGTACGGAGGAATTCGCTCACTTCTTCTGGTACTCGGGGAAGTCCTCCACATTCTTAATCCGGTCCATGTGGCCGCCGATCTTCTCATAGTCGGCCTTGGTCATGGTGTATTCCACCGGAGCCACCGTGGCGGGCGTGGGCACCCAGGTGAAGGCCTTGTTCACCACCTTGGCGGTGTCCACAATGAAATTCAGTCCGCCGCCGGGATACACGAAGGCAGGCGCGCCGCCAATGGTCAGGTGAGCCCGGCCCTCGTGGACCGCCTCGGTAATGGCCACCGGATGCTTGCACACGCCGCCCCGGGCAGAACCGCCGGTGCCGCCGCAGTAGAGAACGCTGGTCATGGAGGTCTGGCAGTTGTCGTGAATGGTCCGGACAACCTTCTCCGCCTTTTCGGTCATGGGAATTTCCTTGACGTCGCCGTCCTCCTGAACCTCAAACAGCGCGGCAATCTCGCCGGTGGTGTTGGTAACCAGGATGGTCATGCCGGCGTGCGCCACGGACATATCCACGCTCTGGATGGCGTCCCGCGGGGTCTGGAGCACCGTGCCTCCAATGCCGTCGCCGTGTCCGCCGAAGTAGCGGCCCACGGTGCTCTTGGTGGCGTTGGGCACGACGCCGGACCAGGAGACGCCCACCTCGCGGCCCGCCAGGTGCTCGCTGAAAAGGCCGGTGACGTGGTGGTCAATGACAATGCACTCGTCCACCGCTTCCTTCATCACGTCGGCCAGCAGGCCAATGGTGGCGCTGCCGCAGCCAATGCGCATGGTCTGCTCCTCCACGCCGTTGATGACGGGAGCCTTGCCCTGCTGGCAGCGGATCTTGATCTTCTTGTCCACGGACAGCTCCACTTCCTCGCCGTTGGCCAGGGCGCAGATGGCGCGGGCCGTGGCAAAGCCGCCGTCCTTGGCGGTGAGGCGGTTGGCGCCGCCCACGTAGACCATCTTGGAGCCGTACTCCTCCGTCTGGACCATGCCCACGGGCTTGCCCTCGTAGTAGACGGTGGCGCCTTCCTCGCCAATGTATGTATTGGTGTCCAGCTTCACCAGCACGCCGCTGTAGCTCAGGGGCGCTTCGGTGACGGTGGTGACCACATCCACGCCGTCCCGGTTCTCGCAGACAATGTGGGGCGCCGGACGGATGCAGGGATAGTTGGTTCCCGCGCCCACGGCCGTGATGATGGGCTTGCGGATGTTCTCCGCCTCCTCCACCTGGGGCAGGGGCTCCACCACCAGGGCGCGGTTGCGCACCAGCCTGCCGCCCTCGTTGGTATAGCGCTTGCAGGCGCCGGTGGACCCCACGGGAATCTTGCACTGGACGGAGCAGGAAGAGCACTGAATCATCCCGTCCACCTGACCGGCGTTTTCAATCGCGCCGAAGGGGCAGACGCGGCGGCAGATGTTGCACTCCACGCACTTGTCCGTGATGCGCACAAACTTCTGGCCGTTCTCCTCACCGGCAGTAATGGCCTCAATGGGGCAGTTCTTCATGCAGATACGGCATTTTTTACAAACGTCTTCTTTAATCCTCAGCATGATTCTCGTTCTCCTTTTTTACGGTTTCGATAGTAATCCCTTTATATAACGGTAGAATACCGCAATATCCAGAGCGTGACAAATACAAAAAGGCTAAGGCCCTGCCCGCTGTCATACAGAAATTATAAGCAATAGACAGAATTATAGAATAATCTTTTCCATTTTTGGCAGTTTTGTACAACATTGCTGCCGCCGGTTCCCTGCCTCGGAAGGGATTTCCGCCCTTACGCTTTCTTTCCCACGCACAGCAGCTGGGTGCAGCGCTGAATGCCGTCCCGGCCGCAGCGGGCCTGGATCTCCAGCGCCTCCTGCTTCAGGGCTTCGTATTCCGCCCGTCCGGCAATCTTCTCCACTTCGTCCGCCAGCCTGCGGTTCTTGGCCTCCAGCTTGGCGTCATAGACCGCCTCTTCCTGGAAGTCCAGAAAGCGCGGCTCCCGCAGCGGCAGCGTCCGGAAAATTTCCTGTATTTCCGCCCGGGTCCAGGTCTCCCGCTGGTAGTCCCCCAGGAGACAGTCCAGCTTCGCCTCCAGGGTGTGCTGGGCATGGTGGACCTGCTGGGCGGCATTCTGGTTGTCCCGGTACATCTCGTTGAGCAGGAAGAAGCCGCCGGGCTTCAGCACCCGCAGCATCTCCGCCAGCACCTTGCCATAGTCCTCGATATGGTGCAGCGTGTTGGACAGGGCCACCACTTCAAAGGTCCCGTCCGGGAAGTCCATGGCTCCGCCGTCCATCACCCGGAATTCCAGGCCCTTTTCCGCGAATTTCTCCCGGGCCTTCTCTCCGGCGGCGGGGTCGCGGTCAATGCCCATCACCGCCGACCCCTCCGGCATCACCTCCGCCAGACGAAACGCAAATTCACCCAGCCGGGTGCCCACGTCCAGGGCCTTTCCCGGCTTCACGCCCTCCAGGGCGTCCTTCAGCACCTGCATGACGATTTCGCCTCCTGTTTCGCCGGTTCTCCGGCATTCGTTATTCATTCGGGGAAAGAACGCCGGCCCTCCGGAAACGGCGGCGGGCCGGCGTTTTTCATTCGATTCAGCCCGTTCCTGCTATTCGGAAAGGAACCCGCAGTTACTCGACCACCACAATGCCAAGCCGTTTCGCGGCCTCCTGGGCCTGCTCCAGGCTGGGCACGGCGCCGCGCAGCACAATGCGTCCGCCGCCCCGGTTCAGGGTGTCCACCTGGACGGTGTTGCCCTTGTCCGTGAGCAGGGTGACCTTCTGGATGCCATGCTCGCGGCCTTCCACGATTTCCACTTCAATGCCGTCGGCCTTTACCATGTCCACGGCCTTCTCGTACATCTCGTGGTCCGCCGTGGAAGCGCCGTACACCGCGCCCATCAGCACGCCGGGGATATTGATGGTCCGCCGGGCGAACAGCTCCGGATAGAGCTCCACGGTGATCTTCTTCACCTTCTCGCCCTCGCCCATCAGCGCGTGGGCCACCCGGGCGCAGTTGGTGGGGCTGCCCACCGCCTGGCTGCTGCCGCCCACAACGGCGTCGCCGAAGGTGGTCAGCACGGTGCCCGCCCCCTGGGACAGCTTCTTGGCGATTTCCGCCGCCTTCTCCAGGGTCTCCTTGATCTGCTTCTTCTCCGCCTCCCGGACCTCCGGGCGGACCAGAGATTCCACATTGGCGGTGCGCTGGAAGAAGGGCTCCATGTACTCCACCACCGTGGGGACAATGTTCTTTGCCGAGGTCACGTGGACCAGGGATGCCATAGCCAGCATCACGTCAAAGGGAACGTTGACATTCATGTCCACCGCCATGCAGATGCGGGCGGAGTACATACCAATCAGAATCGCGCCGCCCACGTGGGTGGTGCACAGGGCCGGCACCAGTACCCGGGGGGTGCAGGGGACGCCGATGGTGGGAGACATGGCCAGAACCATAGCCTTCTCCATCTGTTCCGGCGTGCCCTTCTCCAGCGCCACGGTGGCCGCCGCCACGCAGGCCGCGCCCGCGCCGAAGCCCTCCATGTTGCAGCCGGTGGTAATCTTGCCCACCCGGAAGAGGCCGCCGATTTTCAGCATCAGGGCCGCAATCTCCGCCACGGTCTTTTCGTCCACGCCGGTGTCCAGCATGGCCCGGACGAAGCCGGCATAGGGGCAGGAGTCGCCGGTGCCCGCGCAGGGGCGCACGCCAATGCAGTGGTTGCCGATCTCCGCGCCCACGGTGTACATCAGCGCCTTGTCCAGGAAGGTATCCTGGAAGCAGACATGATCGCCCTTTTCCCGCAGCTGGGCGGCCACGTTGCCCAGGAGGAAGCTGCTTCCCTCGGTGACGCCCAGCTCCACAGCCTTGAGGTTGTGGGCATATTCATCCATCACACGGGTGAGGAGCTCTTCCCGGCTGAGGCCCGTGCTGATCTCGTTCTCTGTGAGGACCACGTCCACCACCCGGGTCTGGAACTCCTTGGCCAGCGCAATGGCCTCCCCCATGGTCAGGGGCATCTTCGCCTGAACGGCGCTTCTCAAATCCGACATCCTCTCACCTGCCTTCCACCGCTCAGTGGCCCTTGACCACCCGGCCGGTGGAGTAGTTGGCCTCAATCTCCCGGATGCGGGGCAGGCCGATAATCTCGTTGAAGGTGGGGAAGGGAATCATCTGGTCGATCATGGTGGCGGTGGTGCCGTCCCGCTTCAGGCCCTCCCACAGGTCCATCATGGCCTTGGTGGTCACGTAGGTGGAGGCGGTGGGATAGATGACCAGGTTGTAGCCCAGGGCTTCCAGCTCGCCGTTCTTCAGCATGGGGGTGCGGCCGCCCTCCACCATGTTGGCCAGGGTCAGGCAGTTCACCTTCTCATTGATAAGCTTCATCTCCTCCTGGGTCTCGGGGGACTCAATGAAGACGATATCCGCGCCGGCCTCCTTGTAGGCAATGCCGCGCTCAATGGCCTCCTCAATGCCGAAAACGGTCCGGGCGTCGGTGCGGGCCATAATCATCATGTCGCCCTGACGGGTATCCACGGCGGCCTTGATCTTGCCCAGCATCTCTTCCTTGGTGATGACTTCCCGGCCCACCATGTGGCCGCACTTCTTGGGCATGACCTGGTCCTCCAGCTGGATGACCGCCACACCGGCCTTCTCGTACTCCCGCACGGTGCGCATGACGTTGACGGCGTTGCCGAAACCGGTGTCCGCGTCGGCAATGACGGGAATCTCCGTGGCCTCCACCATGTTGGCGGCCCGCATCACCATCTCGCTCATGGACATCAGGCCCACGTCGGGCTTGCCCAGGTGGCTGGCGGACTGGCCGTAGCCGGTCATGTAAACCGCGTCAAAGCCCAGGGTGGAGATGATCTTGCCCGTCAGCATGTCATGGGCGCCGGGGGCCACGATAAACTTACCGGCGGCAAACAGCTCTCTGATTTTCTTTGCACCATTCATAGTGAATCTCTCCTTATTCTTCTTTCATATAGTGTTTTTTCATGAAATCCAGAACCATGTCCGGATGATGCTTGCCCAAAACGCCCAGGGCGTAAAAAATGTAGTCCCGGTCCAGAAGAATTTCCGGTTCCTCCAGGGGCAGCAGGGAGATGCCCGGGTCCGCGAAGCAGCGCCGGACCAGCTCCTTCCCCTTCTCCTCCTCCGTGTGGACGAAGATGCCGCCCACACAGAGAACCCGCTTGACATTCCGCAGGTCCCGGCCCATAGCCGTCCCGGCCATGATGCCCAGGATGGGGTCCGCCTCCTGGGCATAGGTACCCGCGTGCCGCCGCAGGGCCACGCGGATGGCGCAGGAGGCCAGGGCCCGGTCCAGGGAGGCCTCTTTCTCCCCCTGGGGCACGTGGTCCGTGTGGCGCTCCAGCTCCTCCGTGTAATCCAGAACCGCCTCCGGCTCCAGGCCGAAGTCCTGGTCCATAGCCCGCAGCACCGCCTTGGGTCCCACCGCGTCGGGGATGCCCATGGCGCTGACCCGCAGGCCCAGATTGCCCTCCACGGTCCGGTAGGAGAACTGCTTCTCGTTGTTGATGACCAGCCCCCGCTCCTCAATGGTCAGGTTTTCCAGCTCCGGAATGGCCGAGTGGATATCCGTCGTCGCGCCGCCGATATCCACCAGAATCAGCGCGCCGCTGCCCTCCTGCTCATAGCTGCCCTTGGCCAGCAGCTCGCTGGCCAGCAGCACCGCTCCCGGCGTGGGCACCACCACCCGGTCCGTCAGGCTGTCCTGGAATTCCCGCAGGCCCTTGGCCCGGGTAATCTGGCGGATGAACTGCTCATGAATGGCCGTGCGGGCGGGAGCCACCTTCAGCTCGTGAATGGTGGGCATGATGTTGGGCACCCGGACGCACTCGATTCCCGCCGCCTGGAACTTCTCCGCCACTTCCCGCTGGGTGAAGCGGTTGCAGCCCAGAATCACCGTGGCCTTGCTGCGGAGCTCGCAGATCATGTCCGCGTTTTCCAGCACGCAACTCTCGTCCCCCCCGTCGGTCCCGCCGGAAAGGAGGATGATATCCGGGTTGATCTCCCGCAGCACCTCCCGCCGGAAGGACAGGGGTTCGTCGGCGGAGACCACCTGCATCACCCGGGCTCCGGCGGTCATGGCCACCTCTTTGGCGGCCTTCACCGTCACCCGGGGCATGTAGCCCAGGGCCACCATCCGCAGGCCTCCGGCGGCGCTGCAGGAGCTGTACCGCCGGAGAACCGGCGCGAAGGCAATGCCCTGGGCCCGCAGAGCCTCTTCGGCCCCGCGGGCGCCCTCCATCACGTTGGAGAGGGTGGTGGGAGACTGGCCCCGCCCCAGGTAGACCAGGGTTCCCCCCCCGTCGGAGAAGGCGGCGGCCTTTGTATAAGTACTGCCAATGTCATAAACCAGAATGTTGGCCTGCATACGCGCCCTCCTCCGGGTGTTCTCAGTCCTCGCCGGGAACCAGGGCGTACCCCTCCATCAGGCGGCGGGCGGTGCGGACCAGAGCGGTCTTCTTCACCTCGGTGCCCTCCACCGCGGCCACCACGGGGATGACGCCGGCGGGATGGCCAATGCGGATGGTGTCAATGGAGTCAATGTGGGGAATGACCTGGTTGACAATGGTACCCTTGATCTTGGCGGCCGCGCCGGTGCAGGCCGTAGCGGTGCCGGCGTAGGTCTTGTGGAGCTTCTGCATGAACATCAGGCGGGAGACGAAATCCACCTCATCCTTCCGGATGGTCTTGCCGGTGGTGAAATCGGTGTAGTCGCTGGCCTCCGTCACGAACGCCACCATGGGGAAGGCGGGGGAATTCTGCGTGGCGCCGGCGGGGTCCTTGGCCATGCCGATCTTGACGCAGCAGGTGGAGCGAATCTCCTCCAGCAGGGCCAGGAGTCCGGCGTTGCCGTCGATCTCGGCGGGGGTCTCGGTGCCCTTCATGCCCACATCCTTGGCCCGGACGAAGACGCAGGGGTTGGCCACGTCCACAATGGAAACCTCAATGGGGCCCTTGCTGGTCTCGAGGACGTCCACCACGTTGCCGGTGGGCAGGACCTTGCCGGTGGCCGCGCCGGCGGTACCGGCGAAGTCCAGCTGGATGGGAGAACCGGTGCCGGGGACGCCGGCGATCTCACAGTCACCCTTGACGCGGGCCTTGCCGTCTTTGACCTCCACTTCGGCGTAGAGCATCTTGCCGGTGTTGGTGTTGCGGATGCGGACCCGGGTCACGGGCTCCACCGCCGCCACCATGGACTCGTCAATGGCGAAGGGACCCACGCCGGAGGAGATGTTGCCGCAGTTTCCGCCGTAGTCCACCACCCGCTCCTTCAGGGAAATCTGGGCAAAGGTGTAATCCACGTCGGCGTCGGGGCTGTCGGAGGGGCCGATAATGGCCAGCTTGCTGGTGAGGGCGTCCGCGCCGCCCAGGCCGTCGATCTGGCGGATGTCCGGGCTTCCGAACAGACGGAGAATCAGGTCATCCCGCTCCTTCGGGTCCTTGGGAAGGTCGTTGGCCTTGATGTACAGGCCCTTGCTGGTGCCGCCCCGCATGATGACGAGGGGGACTCTTTTCTGTTCCATAATGGCAGTTCCTCCTTATTTCATTCCAAGCCCATAGGCTTACTTCTTCTCCAGAAGTTCCGTGATCTTCTCCACGCACTGCTCCGGGGTGCTGTCGGGGCCGAAGAAGGCGTCCACGCCCATGAAGCCCACACCCTCATTGCGGATCTTATCCTCGTAGAACCGGTGCTCCTCTTCCTTCTCGGCAATGCGCCCGCCGGCCCAGACCACGGTCTTGTCCCGCAGGCCCAGTTCCTTCAGGCGGGCTTCCACCCGGGGGAACAGGGTCACGCCCAGGCCCAGCAGATTGCTGACGCCCACGGCGTCGGCCTTGACCTCGGCGGCCACCTCGGCCACGGTCTCGGGCAGGTTCATGCCCCGCAGGTACACCACCTCGAAGCCCGCGTCCTGGAAGGCCTCCCGGACCACGTTGACGCCGTTGACATGGGCGTCCGCGCCCACAGTGGCCAGAACGATCTTCTCCTTCCGCGTGGGGGGCTTCTCCACGTGGACGGTAACCTGCTCCTGGGTGATGGGGCAGCGGGAGGCGTCCACGCCCAGGGGGGTGTAGCCCTTCACATAGCGGGTGATGCCGTCGGGGTCCCGGTTGGTCTTGACATAGCGCTTCAGGTCCCAGCCGCCGGCACGGGGGGTATCCATCATGCCGCTCTTGCCGCCCTCGACGATCAGGTCGATCAGCTCCATGTCGGTCCACTGCTTCCAGAACGCCTCCGTCAGGCAGCCGGGCTTCAGGCTGTGGGCGGGCAGGTGGAGCACGGCCTCCAGCACGGCGAAGGCCTCATCCATCATCATATTCTCATACTCGTCGATCTTGGGGGACTCAATGCCGGGGTTGTAGGTGCGGCGGAACACGTCCTCGCTGGCCCAGACGGCCTGGCCCATGGAGTCGCCGGTGGGGATGCCCACAGACTCGGCGGCCTTGGGCCGGAAGAAGTTGGCTCCGCCCAGCTTGGCGGCAATGGCCATGCGGGCAAAGTGGGCCTGCTCCGCAATCAGGTTGCCCGGAGGGCTCTGGAAGGTCTCGGGCACCACAATCAGGCTCTTGGAGAGCATGTTGTGCCGGAAGGCCCGCATGATGGCCAGGTCGCGGTAGAGGTTGTTGCCGCCCACGTTCATCTGGATGCCGCTGAGCTCCCAGGGCAGGCCGCCGTGAACCGCCAGACCCTCGGCCAGCAGGCACATGGCAATGGCCATACCGTCGGTGCCGCCGATGTTGTTGATGTGCTTATGGGTATCCAGCTGGGCAAAAATGTTGTTCTCGCCGCAGATCTGGATGGACTTGTAGCCGTTGATGACCTTGGTGCGGAAATCGTGGATGCCCCGGCCGCCGAAGTGGACGTGGATGACGGGGCCGATATCCGTGCCGTCAAAACCGGCAATCAGCGCATTGAGGATGTTGATGTGGGCGGTGTCGCCGGTGGCGTTGATGCGCAGGGGGTGCTTCGCGCCGCCGCCCATTTGAATGAGCTCCCGCTCCCCCTTGGGGGTGATGCCGCCCTTGCCCCGGGACTGCTCAATCAGCTCCCGGCCCTTGAGGGGGTCAATGTGGCGGGTGGCCTCGGAGTGGACGAACTGGAAGATGGTATCGCCGTACATATCGGCGTACTTATAGATGTCCTGGGACTCCTTCCAGGTCTCCTCCGCGCTGTTGCGGCCCAGGATGGGGTTCAGGCAGGGCACGCCGGTCTCCAGGGCCTTCTGGCCCAGCTCATAGATGCGGTAGCCGCTGCGGACCACGCCGGCCACCTCCCGGGGATAGGGCCCGGGGAGGCCCACGACTTCGCCGTTCTCGTCCAGGTCCGGCATCTCCACGCCGAAGCAGTCGGCATAGGCACGAATGGTCTCAATATCTTCTTTGATAATCTGTTTCGTCTTTTCCTGCATGACTTCTGGTCTCCTTCTTCCTTATTCCGTAATACCCAGTTCCGCCCGGACCCGGGGAATCAGACCGCCGTAGGTCAGGGTCTTCACCACGTTTTCCGCCATGGGCTGGAACTGCCTGGTCTCGCCGTTCACCGTCACGGTGCCCTTTTCCAGGTCCACCTCCAGCGTATCGCCGGTCTTCACGCCGTCCACAACGTCCGCCACCCACACCGGCAGGCCGATGTTGATGGAATTGCGCCGGAAAATCCGGGCAAAGCCCTTGGCCATCACCAGGGCAATTTCCGCCTGGCGCAGGGCAATGGGGGCCTGCTCCCGGGAGGAGCCGCAGCCGAAGTTCCGCCCCGCCACCAGAATGCAGCCGGGCTCATAGACGGACTGGAAGTCCACCCCGGCCAGACCCGCCATAGCAAACTTGCCCAGCTGGTCGTAGGGCTCGGCCATAGCATAGCCGGGCAGAATCTGGTCGGTATCCACATCATCCCCCAGGACGATGGCCTTTCCGCGAATCACATCCATGTCGCTTTCCTCCTCCTCTCAAATCTCGGGCACGACGATTTTCCCCGCCAGAGCCGAGGCCGCCGCCGTGGCCGGGGACGCCAGGTAAATGTTGGCCTTCATGCTGCCCATGCGGCCGGGGAAGTTGCGGTTGGTGGTGGACACCACCACATCCCGGGCGCTGGCCAGGCCCTCGTGGGCGCCAAAACAGGACCCGCAGCCCGGATTCAGCACCGTGGCCCCGGCATCCCGGATGATTTTGCACCAGCCCCGCTCCTCCATCTGCTCCAGAATCTCCTTGGAGGCGGGGACAATCAGCGTATTGACCTCGGGGCTGACCTTCTTGCCCCGGAAGGCGTTGACCACCTGCTCCATGTCCGAAAGACGGCCGTTGGTGCAGCTGCCAACCACCACCTGCGTAATGGCGGTGCCCGCCACTTCCCGCACAGGGACCACGTTGGCCGGGGAGAAGGGCCGGGCAATCTGGGGCTCCAGCGTGCTCAGGTCCAAATCCAGGTCCTCCGCCGTGTCCGTCTCCCGGGCGGCGGTGCCGAAGAGGGTAATCATGCTGCCCAGCTCAATGCCCATGTTGCAGATGGTCATGCGCTCCGCCACACTGAGTTCCTCGATACCGGGACCGGTGAACAGCAGCGCCCGGTCCACCAGATGGTCTGTGCCGAACCGGCTGCCTAAGTACAGAATGACGTCCTTGCCGAAAACGTTTGCAGGCCGTTTGCCGGTGAGATAAATCTGCACCACCTCCGGAACCTCCAGGTCCAGCTTACCCGTGGCCATAGCCGCCGCCAGCTCCGTGGAACCCACGCCCACGCCCACCGCGCCGTAGCCGCCGCAGGTGCCGGTATGGGAGTCCGCAATCACCACCAGCTCACCGGGCTGCGCCCGATGCTTTTCGTACATCAGCTGATGGATGACGCCCTCGCCCCGCTGATAGAGGTGGACGCCGAACTCCTTGGCGAAATCGTCCATGGTCCAGACGTTGTCCCGGGCCTTCTCCGAGGAGGCGGGATAGATGTGGTCCACGATCAGCGCCACCCGGTCCGGGTCAAAGACCTTCTTCACTCCGATCTGGCGAAACATTTTGATGGCAATGGGGGCCGTCACATCATGGGCCGCCACGTAGCTGACGCGGCAGCTCAAGTCCATGCCGGGGGAGACCGCGTCCTTCCCCGCGGCCTTTGCCAGATACTTCTCCACAAGATTCATGGCTTTCACTCCATTTCAAATTGTTTCCTGACGCGGCAGATAGCCAGCGCAGTTGAAAAGAAGCCAAGGGATTCTTTTCAGCAAACCGCCGCTCAGGCGGCGGTTCGAGCCGCAAAGCGGCCGCCTGCGTATGACTTCATAGGAAACGCAACTGCGTTGACTATACCATCCAGTTCCCGCGTGTTACTCTTCATTTTGGAGGAAGCCCGCAGAAATAGCAAATACATAAAACCTAACGCGTCCCGGCGCTGCCATATCTTTTCCAAAACACTGCCTGAAAGGAGAGAAAAAAGCAGGCCCCGCCCTGTCGAAAATGACAGGATGGAGCCCTTTTCGCCGTATCGGATTCCGCGCCTGCCCGCTGGGGAAACGCACCCCGGCATCCGCCGGTACCCTTCGGTTTTCCTTCTGAACCAGCGCCCGGTTCCTGCTCAGAGCCTGTTTAAAATCCGGTGGAGTGCCGGATTGGGGCAGATTTTTTCGTCAGGCAAGGCGGTTTGACGCGGGAATCCTGACGGAAAAAGATGCCCTGAGACGGCGTTTCGCTGGGCTTTAAACAGGCTCTCACACCCGCCGTCTCTGGAGCTCCTCCAGAACCCGCCGCAGAGGCCGGAACAGCACCAGCGCAATCAGGAAATTCGCCCCGCCGTGGAGCAGGTCCGCCGGGATGCCGGACACCCACCAGGATACCGCGAAGGCCCAGCCGCCCGCCGCCCAGTACACCAGCGCGCACATTCCGCCGAACAGCAGCCCGAAGCTTCCGGACAGCACCGCCCACACCAGCGGGGATTCCCGGGTCCGCAGCAGCCGCGCCCCAAGGAACAGCAGCAGCCAGACATAGAGATACGCCACGTTCCACAGGCCGAACCCCCAGACCGCGAACTCCAGAAACACGTAGAGGTACACGGCGTACAGCCCTTTCCAGCCGAAACACACCGCCAGCAGCAGCACCATCAGGGATACCGGTTCTATGTTCATGAACTGGGCCAGCGACATCTTCAACACGAAGGTCAGCGTCCCCATCATCCCCAGCAGAATCAGTTCCCGCGTGCTGAGGCGGCGGCGCTCAGCCCGTGGTGTAGGCCCATTCATACTCGTCACCGTCCCGCAGGACCACGCTGTCCACACCGTTGGTTACGTCCGTCCCGTTGCAGGCCAGCTTCCACCAACTCTGGTCCTTGGAAAAATCCACGGTCTCGCCGTCCACCGTCTGAACAAACAGACCGAAGCTGCTGTCCTCCCCGGAAATCAGTCCCTCGTCCAGCAGCAGCTCGCCCAGATACTCCAGACCGGTCTGGTATTCGAACTCCGCCGTGCTCCCGTCACTGTGAATCACCCGCACCGTAATCTGTTTCTCACCCGCGACGGCCTCCGGGCGGTTCGCCTTCCAGACGGTCCAAAGACCCGCCGCCGCCACGCAGAACGCCGCCAGGACCGCAATTCCCCGGATTGCTTTTTTGTTCATCAAGTCTCCTCCCAGCGCTTCATCCGCTGTTCTTTCATCTTAGAACCTGTATTCACAACCGTTGGCCGCCGTATGAGCGGTCTTTTTCCCGCCATACTGCGTCAATTTCCCTTGAAATCCGTCAGGATTCCTGCGAAAAATTTCCTTGTCTGGTGGGAAAAATCCTCGCCCATCCGGCATCCCCCGGTTATGAATACAGGTTCTTTGCTTCCGCCGCCAAAGTCAACCGGAACTTCCTGCCAGCCGGGCTTCTTCCTCTCACTGCCAGCCCCGGGCGGCAGGGTCCAGGGTCTGCGCGGCGGCATACAGCAGGGCGTTGCAGATGGCCGCGGCCACGTTGCTGCCCCCCTTCCGCCCCATGGCCGCAATGGCCGGGACGCCGTGGGCCTCACAGGCGGCGAAGGCAATCTCCTTGCTCTCCGACACATTCACAAAGCCCACCGGCACGCCGATTACCAGCGCCGGACGCAGGCCCTCCCCGATCAGTTCCGCAATCCGCAGCAGGGCCGTGGGGGCGTTGCCCACCGCCAGCACCGCGCCGGGGTACTCCCGGGCCGCCTTCTCCATGCAGACCGCCGCCCGGGTGAGGCCCCGTTCCCGCGCCTCCCGGGCAATTTCCGGCTCCGCCATGAAGCAGCGGACGCTGCCCCCCAGCTTCTCCAGACTGGGCTTGCTGACGCCGGAACAGGCCATATTGGTATCCGTGATAATCACGGCTCCCCGGGCCAGGGCCTCCCGGCCCTTCTCCACAGCGCCGGGGGTAAAGCGCAGCGTTTCCGTATAGTCGAAATCCGCCGTGGTGTGAATCACCCGCTTTACCACCGCCTCGTGCTCCGGCGGCAGAACCACGCCCCGCTCCGCCAGCTCCGCCCCTATGATGGACATGCTGGTCCGCTCAATGTCTCCAGGCAGTCTGTGTTCCACCTTCATCCCGTTCTCCCCTTCCCGCCGAAGCGCTCCATGGCGGCGTAGACGGCCTCCATGTCCAGATGGGCCCGCACCGCGTCCGCCAGCAAGTCGTACTGCCGGTTCTGATAGGCCTGATGGCTCTCCACCGCGCCGCCGTCCCCCGGGGACAGGCCCTTGCGCTCCAGCAGCCAGGCCGCCAGCCGTCCGGTCAGCTCGCCGCTGTCAAAGAGGCCGTGGAGATAGGTGCCGAACACCAGCCCTTGGGCCGTGCCGTCCTCCTGGCCGTCCGGCAGGCGGCAGAAGGATGTGCCGCCCTTCCGCCGGGTCCGGCCCATGTGAATTTCGTAGCCCTCCAGGGCCGCCCCGGCAAAGGGCTCCGCCAGGACGGAGGCCGCTACCCGGGTCCGGGTCTTCTGGGGCTCGAAGTCCGTGTCGCAGGGCAGCAGGCCCATGCCCCGCAGGGTTCCGCCCCGCTCCACGCCCTCCGGGTCCGACAGGTTCTCCCCCAGCATCTGATAGCCGCCGCACACGCCCAGCACCGGCGTGCCTCCCGCCGCCAGCTTCCGCACGGCGGCCTCCAGGCCGTTCTGGCGCATCCAGCTGAGGTCGTCCATGGTGCTTTTCGTCCCCGGAAGCACAATCAGGTCCGGGGCTCCCAGGGCGGCGGCCTTGTCCACGTAACGCACACCCAGGGCGGGATGACTCTCCAAGGGCGAGAAATCCGTAAAGTTGGACATCCGGGGCAGGCGGATGACCGCCACGTCCACGGGCCGGTGCGCCTGGGTCTCCTCCAGCCGGGGGGCCAGACTGTCTTCGTCGTCGATATCCACCCGGGTGTAGGGAATCACGCCCAGCACCGGAATGCCGGTTTTCTCCTCCAGCATCACCAGGCCCGGGTCCAGCAGCGCCGGGTCTCCCCGGAACTTGTTCACCACGGTGCCGGCAATCCGCTGCCGCTCCCGCTCCTCCAGCAGGGCCACCGTCCCATACAGCTGCGCGAAGACGCCGCCCCGGTCAATGTCGCCCACCAGAAGCACCGGCGCGTCCACCAGCTCCGCCAGGCCCATGTTCACAAAACTGTCCTCCTCCCGGAGGTTGATTTCCGCCGGACTGCCCGCGCCCTCTATGACAATGATGTCATATTCCGCCGCCAGGCTCCGGTAGGCCTCCAGCACCTCGGGCAGCAGGCTCTTTTTCATCTGAAAATACCGGGACGCCTCATACTGCCCCCGGACCTCGCCCAGGACAATCAGCTGGCTCCCCGTATCGCTGGAGGGCTTCAGCAGCACGGGATTCATCCGCACATCCGGCTCAATGCCCGCCGCCTGAGCCTGCACCACCTGGGCCCGGCCCATCTCCAGTCCGTCCCGGGTGATATAGCTGTTCAGCGCCATATTCTGCCCCTTGAAGGGCGCGACCCGCCAGCCGTCCTGCCGGAAAATCCGGCACAGCGCCGCCGCCAGCAGGCTCTTCCCCGCTCCGGACATAGTGCCCTGTACCATAATGCACCGCGCCATCTACAGCACCTCCTTCATGATGTTCAAAAATGCGCCGTTTTCCTCCGCTCCCCGCACCGCCGCCCGGTACCAGCCGGGATACAGTCCGTGGTAGTTGGAGCAGTCCCGCAGCAGCACGCCCCGCTCCCCCAGTTTCCGGGGCAAATCCGGGACGCCGCAGTAAAACAGCAGATAGTTGGCCTCCCCGGGGCAGACCCGGCAGCCCAGCGCCGCCAGTCCCGCCGCCAGACGGGGCCGCTCCCGCCGGACCAGCTCCTGAAGGGCCGGGAGATACGCCCCGTCCTCCAAAGCCGCGATTCCCGCCGCCTGGGCAGGGCCGGACACCGCCCAGGGCGGACCGGCATGCTCCATGGCCTCCAGCAGGGCGCGGTTCCGGCTGAGGACGTACCCCAGCCGCAGGCCCGCCAGACCCCGGCTCTTGGTAAAGGCCCGGAGCACCAGCAGATTCTCCCGCCGGGGCAGCTGGCTCAGCAGCGTGTGCCCCTCCGGGTCGTCCAGCAGGTCGTTGAAGCACTCGTCCACCGCCAGCAGCGTGCCGCACTGGGCACAGCGCTCCAGGATGCGGTCCAGCAGGCGGCGGTCCGTGGTGCGGCCCGTGGGATTGTTGGGCTCGCAGAGGAACAGCAGGTCCAGCCCCGGCGTGACGGCGGAGAGGATGTCCTCCGTTACGGCAAAGCCCGTCTCCTCCCGCAGCGCGAACCGGGACACTTGACAGCCCCAGAGCGCCAGCGCGTTTTCGTATTCCGAGAAGGCCGGGGCGGTAAGCAGGGCCCTGCCTCCCCGCTTCACCGCCGCCAGACGGTAAATGAGGTCCGCCGCGCCGCAGCCGCAGAGAATCCACTCCGGCGGAACGCCGTAACAGGCCCCCAGTTTTTCCCGCAGGACCCGGCACAGGGGGTCCGGGTACCAGCCCGCCTCCCCCAGGGCCCGGTCCACCGCCTCCCGGACGCCTTCCGGCAGGCCCAGGGGACTGACGTTGGCGGAGAAGTCCAGAGGCACGCCGCCGTATTCCCGCTGAAAACCGGCCCAGTCGCCGCCGTGTTCCATCATAGCCGCAGTCCTCCTAATGGAAAGAATACCAGTGCCCGCAGGGCGCACAGCAGGCTGATGCAGAGCACACTGGCCGCATACAGCATCCGGTTGGCCCGGAGAATATCCGCCGGTTCCGCCTCCCGCCGGGCGTCGCCAATAGCAGGCTTGTCGTGCATCTGGCCGAAATAGGACGCCGGGCCGCCCAGCTGGATGCCCAGGGCTCCGGCCATAACCGATTCCGTCTGGGCGGAATTGGGGCTGGCGTGGCAGAAGCGGTCCCGCCGCCACATGCGCCGCGCGCCGCCGGCGTCCTCCCCGGTCAGGCCCGCCGCCGCCGCCAGCAGCAGCGCCGCCAGACGGGCGGGGACGAAATTGACCGCGTCGTCCAGCTTTGCCGCCCGGCGGCCAAAGT
The DNA here is from genome assembly GCA_022797935.1 of Oscillibacter sp. Lineage (GTDB taxonomy): Bacteria > Bacillota > Clostridia > Oscillospirales > Oscillospiraceae > Oscillibacter. The sequence continues at coordinate 28,276 of JAAWLO010000006.1, forward strand.
GGAGATAGCGCTCGTTTTTGTAGCCCACCATGCTGTCCATGGTGTTCACCGCCTTGCAGCACAGGGCCAGGGGCGCGCCGCCAAGCAGCATATAGACCAGCGGGGCGGCCACGCCGTCGGCGAAGTTTTCCGCCACCGTCTCCACCGCCGCCCGGACCACGCCCGGGGCGCTGAGGGACTCCGTATCCCGTCCCACCACCCGGGCCACCGCCCGGCGGGCCTCCTCCAGCGTGCCGGAGACAAGGGCCCGGTGAATGTTCCGCCCCTCCGCCGCCAGACCGTGGACCGCCAGGGCCTGCCAGCACCACAAAACCTCCAGGGCAAAGGCCAGCGCCGGATGCACCCCGCGGCACAGCCGGAGCAGCCCCCAGGTGAGGCCCAGGGTTCCCAGGGGAAGCACCGCCGCCAGGACGCCGCCCGCCGCCCGCTCTCCCCGGGGCGTCTTGGGAAAGACCGCCCGCAGCCCCCGCTCCAGCAGGGTGATGCACCGGCCCATCAGGACCACCGGATGGGGCATCCAGGCCGGGTCTCCCAGCAGCAGGTCCAGAACAAAGCCGCACAGGGCGGCGCAGATGATTTCCATGCCTCAGTCCCTCGTATACCGCACTTCTCCCCGCAGCTCCAGCAGGCCCTCTGTCCGCCAGGGAGACGCGTCCAGAAGAAAACCGCCGCCGCAGGGGGCGTACCAGTCAAAATAATCCTTATGGGGCCGGGCGAACCGCTCCATGGCCGCCATCTGGGTCCCCCCGTGGGCCACCACTGCCAGACGCGCCTCCCCCGCCTCCAGGGCCTGGTCCACCAGGGCGGAGAAAGCCCGGCACACCCGTTCGGAAAAGTCCGCCCGGCACTCGCCGCCGGGGCAGCGCTCCACGCCGCCGCTGTTCAGCCAGGCCTGATAATCCGGGTCCTGGGCCATCTCCTCGTAGGTGCGCCCCTCAAAGACGCCGAAGCTCACCTCCCGCAGGTCCGGCACCGGAATCTGCCGGGCCTGGGGAAAGAGGACAGCGGCGGTCTCCCGGGCCCGGGTCAGGGGGGAGACATACACCGCCGCCGGGGCGAAGTCCGCCGGACACAGCTGGGCCTTTCCGCCCTCGGAGAGGGGAATGTCCCGCCGTCCCTGGTAACGGTGTTCGTCGTTGTAGGCCGTCCGGCCGTGGCGCAGCAGATAAATCAGCATAAGGGCTCTCCCTTCAGCACCTGGGGCAGGCCGCAGCATACCCGCACCACCGTCTCCGCCCGTTCCGCCAGCAGGCAGGCCAGCCGCCCGGCTGCCTCCCGGAAGGCCCGCTCTTCCGGGTCCACCGGTACCACGCCGCCGCCCACCTCCGTGGCAATCACGATTTCCCGCTCCGCCAGCTCCGCCGCCAGAACCGAGAGGTCCGGGGCCCGGACCGCCAGGTCCTGCACATCCCACACGGCCCGCCGGGCCAGCTCTTCTCCAGAGAGCCCCAGGGCCCGGCAGACATAGGCCCGCTTCCCCGCAAACAGCGGGCCGGTAACAAATATCATGACAGCCTCCTTACAACGGGTTCCACATACTGGACGGCACAGGCCGCCCCCAGCATCCACAGCTCGGCGGTCTGCACAAACCAGCCCGCCAAATCCCCGGAAATGCCGCCGAATTCCACCCGGCACATCCGGCGGTAATAGAGAAACACACACAGCGCCGTCCCCGCCATGAAGACGCCCGCCGTCCCCCGCCAGCACAGCGCCAGCGCCAGCGCCGCCGCCAGCGCCGCCAGCACCGCCCGCAGCCGCTTCCGGTCCGCCGCCTCCGCGAAGGCGTGGGCCAGTCCCGAATTCCGGGCCAGGGGGAACGCGGCCACCGCCAGACCCGACAGTGCCCGGGACAGGCAGAAGGCCATCAAAAAAGCCGGGCCGTCATACCGGGGCAGGGCCGCCCACAGGGCGAAGCAGGCCAGGAAATAGCCGCACAGCCGGATGGCCGCGAAGGCCCCCAGGTGGGAGTCCTTCAGGATTTCCTGCCGCCGCTCCGGGGAGGCGTGGCTGGCCAGGGCGTCGCTGGTATCGGCATAGCCGTCCAGATGAACGCCGCCGGTAAGCAGCACCGGCAGCAGGCACAGGCCCGCGCCCCGCAGCACCGCCGGCAGGGCCAGGAAGGCGCACAGCGCCGCCCAGCCCCAGCAGGCCAGACCGCACAGCGCCCCCACCAGCGGCAGCGCCGCCAGCATCCAGCGCATGTTCTCCGGCGTCCACTCCAGGTGGGGCACCGGCACGGCGGAAAACATCGAAAAGGCCACCGCAATGGTATGCAGTATCATCTTCATGGCAGAGGCCCTCCCTTCAGGACATGGGGCAGCCCGCAGGCCACCTCCACCACGGCGTCCGCCCGCTCTGCCAGGGCCCGGTTCACCTGGGCCAGGGCACGGAGGTACGCCAGCGTATCCCCCTCGTAGGACGCACCGCCGGAAAACACCTCGTTGGTGACCGCGGTCAGGTTTTCACAGCGCTCCAGCAGCGCGTCCACCCCCCGCAGAAGGGCTTCCACGCCGCCGCCGTCCGGGTCATAGAGCTCGTTGGCCGCCAGATTGCTCACGCACTCCAGCAGCAGGTTGGCCCCCCGGGGCACTTCCGCCCCCGCCAGGTCCGTGTAGCGCTCCAGGGTCTCAAAGCCCTTGTCCCGCCGGAGGCGGCGGTGCCTGGCAATCCGGTCCAGACACTCCCCGTCCCAGGGCCGCATGGTAGCCAGATAAATCCGCTGCCCGGGGAGGCGCATCACCAGGGACTCGGCAAACGCGCTCTTTCCGCTGGCGGAACCGCCAATGACTAGCGTAAACATCCGCCGCCCCCTCAGGACTGGGGGGTGTAGGCATCCATGCCGATATGGCTGAAGGTCTGGCCGCTCTGGTAGACCGACAGGGCCATGTCCAGCAGCGGCAGAGCCGCCACGGCCCCGCTGCCTTCTCCCAGGCGCATTCCCGCGCTGATGAGCGGCTCCAGGCCCAGGGCGTCCAGCATCATCCTCCCCGCCGGTTCCGCCGAGACGTGGCTGGCCTGCATGGCAAAGCCCGCCCGGGGGCACAGCCGCGCCGCGCACAGCGCCGCCGCGCCGCTGATGAAGCCGTCCACCAGCACGGGTACCCGGTACAGCGCGCCGCCCAGGAAGACGCCGCACAGACCCGCGATATCCAGTCCGCCCACCTTGGCGATTACGTCCACCGGGTCCCGGGGGTCCGGACCGTTGTGCGCCAGGGCCCGTTCAATGGAGGCCAGTTTCCGGGCCAAGCCCTCATCGGAGAGACCCGCGCCCCGGCCGGTCACCTCTGCCGGGTTCTTCCCCAGCAGCACCGCCGCCACGGCGCTGGAGGTGGTGGTGTTGCCAATGCCCATCTCGCCGGTGCCCACAATGGAGGCCCCGTCTTCCCTGCACACCCGCACCAGGTCCGCGCCCAGCTCGATCGCCCGGATACACTCCTCCCGGGTCATGGCGGGACCCTGGGTGATGTCCCCGGTGCTGTTGCGCACCCGCCGGTCCCACACGCCGGGAGTGGGTTCGAAGTCCAGAATGCCCATGTCCACAGGAATCACCTGGCAATTCACCGGCCCCGCCATGCGGCAGACGGTGCTCTCCCCGATGGCCAGGGACCGGGCCACAATGGCGGTGATGGAGCTGTCCACCTGGGTGACGCCCTGGGCTACCACGCCGTTGTCGGCGCAGAGCACCAGCAGCGTCCGCCGGGGCAGGGCAACGTTGGGATTTCCCGTCACCGCCGCAATGCGGGCAATGGCGTCCTCCATCCGCCCCAGGCTGCCCAGGGGCTTTGCCAGCCCGTCCCACTGGACCCGGCAGGCTGCCCGGGCCGCCTCATCCGGTCCCTCGATCTTCTCCAGAATCTCCGCGAGTGTTTTCATGCGTTCTCCTTTCTCCAGCGGGCCGCCCGGTCCGCAAAACGCCGCGCCAGCGGCAGTTCTCCTCCGAAGTGCAGATGCGGGAAGGCCGCGTACAGAGCGGGCGACGCCGCGCCGCAGCGCCAGGACCGCCCCGCCTTCTGAGCCAGCAGGTCCCCGCCGTTGTCCGTGCAGTCCCAGTAGTGGAACTCGTGGGCCGGGACGGACTCCCCCCGGCGCAGCAGCAGGCTGTCCGTCTCGGCTGTCAGGGTCAGGTAGCCAAAGCGCTGGAGACGTTCCGTGCGGAACCCCGCCCCACCCAGGGCTCCCGCCATGGGCCAGGGCGTCCCGCCGCCGTCCTCCAGAGTTTTCTGCAGATACAAAAAACCGCCGCACTCCGCCACCGCAGGCAGCCCCGCCGCCAGCGCCCGCCGGACGCTCTCCCCCATGGAGCGGTTCTCACTCAGAGTCCGGGCGTGAAGCTCCGGATAGCCGCCCGCCAGATAGAGGCCGTCTATGTCCTCCGGCAGCGCCCGGTCCCGGAGGGGGCTGAAGAATACCAGCTCCGCCCCCGCCTCCCGCAGGGCGTCCAGGTTGTCCGCGTAAAAGAAGCAGAAGGCTCCGTCCCGGGCCACCGCAATCCGGCACCGGACCGGGGAGGCGGCGCCGGCGGAGGCCGCCGTGCCCTCCCCCGCCAGAGCCAGCAGCGCCGGGATATCCACCGTTTCTTCCATCTGCCGGGCCACCGCCTCCATGCGGCCGGAGAGGTCTTCAATCTCCCCGGCGGTCAGCAGGCCCAGATGCCGGCTTCCCAATACCGCCTCCTCCATAGGGGGCAGGAAGCCCAGAACCGGCAGGCCCGTCTCCCGCTCCAGCAGGGGGGCCAGATAGGCGTGCAGCGAGGGCTTGCAGTTGTTCAGCAGCAGCCCCGCCAGATGGCTGGGACTCCGGAAGGACTGCAGGCCCCGCACCTGGGCCGCCAGCGTCACGCTGCTCCCGGAGGGCCGCAGAATCAGCACCGCCGGGATATCCGCCGTCTCCGCCACCTGCCAGGCGCTGGCATCCGTGGTGCCTCCCGCGCCGTCATAGAAGCCCATAGCGGCTTCCACCAGGCCGAATTCCCCGCGCTGGCGGCTCAGGGTGCGCCGCACGCCTGCCTCTCCCTGCAAAAAGAGGTCCAGATTCCGGCTGGGCACCCCCAGGACCGTCTCATGGAACATGGGGTCAATGTAATCCGGGCCGCACTTGAAGGACTCCACGGCCATCCCCCGCCGCTTCAGAGCCTCCAGCAGGCCGCAGGTCACCGTTGTCTTGCCGCTGCCGCTCTGCATGGCGGTGAGCATCAGCCGCCTCAAGGCCGCACCCCCGTTATCAGGAACACCGGGTTCTGGGCCATCAGCAGATGCAGACGCCCCGCGGACTTGGTCCGGCTGACGGCAATCTGCGCCGCCTCCGTCTCATAGCCCAGGGCCGTCAGCCCCTCCAGGGCGGCGGAAACCGTCTCCAGGGCAATGGCGGACACGCAGACGCGGGCCCGGGGATTGGCCGCCTGCACAGTCCGCAGAATTCCGGGGAGTTCCCCGCCGCTTCCGCCCACGAACACCGCGTCCGGCGGCGGCAGGCCCTCCAGGGCCTCCGGGGCCCGGCCTTCCGCGATCCGGAGATTCCAGGCGCAGAAGCGCTGCCGGTTGGCCCGAATCAGCTCCAGGGCCTCCGGATGCCGCTCCACCGCCCAGACCTGCCGGGCCTGCAGGGCCAGCTCCAGGCTGACGCTGCCGGTGCCCGCGCCAATGTCCCAGCAGACCTCCTCCGGACCCACCGCCAGCTTACCCAGAATGGCGGCCCGGACCTCCTGCTTGGTCATGGGGACCTTGCCCCGCAAAAAGGCTTCGTCGGGGATGCCCGGCGTCCGCCGGGGGCGCACCGGCGCGGCCTCCGCCAGCAGCACGCTCAGCGGGGCGAATTCCCTCTCCGCGAAGACCGCCGCCGTCCCCTGCTCCACCCGCTGGTCCAGGGCAGAGAGATTTTCTCCCACGGTGACCGGCAGGTCTCCCAGGCCCGCCTCCGCCAGCTGGCGGCACAGGGCGGCGGGACCCAGCGTCCCCCCCGTGAGGAAGCAGACCGCCCGTCCCCGGCATACCTCCGCCACGGCGTCGCAGTCCACCCCGTGGGCGGAGCAAAGCTTCCAATCCTGCCAGGGCCGCTTCAGCTGCGCCGCCAGATACTGCACGCTGGATATTCCGGGGAGCACCCGGGTCTCCAGGCCCTGTTCCTCCAGCAGGGGCAGCAGCCCCCGGGTTCCGGAGTAGAAGCCGGTATCCCCGCTGAAGACCACACAGGCCTCGCCGCACCCGGAGGCCAGCAGGTTTGCCAGAATCTCGCCGGGGCGGACGGCGCTGTCCCGCCGGGGCGTCACGCTCTCCGGCAGTCCCCCGGCCAGGCGCGGCGCGCCAATGACGTATTCCGCCCGCTCCAGGGCCTCCCGCACCTCGCCGGTCACGGTCTCCCAGCCGCCGCAGCCCAGGCCCGCCAGCGTCACCCGCATGACAATCCCTCCTTAATCCAGGCCAAAACGGCCTCCAGGTCCCCGCCGCTGTCGGCGGGACGTTCCACCAGCACCAGCCGGGCGCCGGTGTTCCGGGCGGCCTCTAATTTCTCCGCAAAGCCGCCGGGCTGCCCGCCGTCCTTGGTCACCAGCCAGACGATTTGATGCTGCTCCAGCAGGGCCTCGTTCAGCTTCCGGCTGAAGGGACCCTGCAGGGCCAGGATATTCCGGTGGGGCAGGCCCAGGGCCTCGCAGGCCGACAGGCTCTCATGGGTGGGCAGCACCCGGGCGAACAGCCGCGCTTTCTCCAGCCCGCTGAAGACCGCCAGCTCCTTGGCCCCCGTGGCCAGGAGGATGTTGCCCTCCGTCTCCGCCAGAAAGGCCGCCGCCCCGGCACAGCTGTCCACCCGGACGGCCTCCCCGGCGCCGCTGGCGGGCCGGAGAAGGCGGCGCAGCGGCGTGCCCGTGCGGGCGCAGACGGTTTTCAGGGTGGCGGTGATGCTCTTCGCGTAAGGATGGGTGGCGTCCACACAGCGGTCGAAGTCCGCCAGCAGCGCCGCCACCGCCGCCGGTTCCCGGCGTCCCGTCAGAACCCGGACCCCGGACAGCCCCGCCAGCTCTTCCGCCCCCAGGGGCGTCGTCACGCTGACCGTGACCTCCGCCCCCAGGGCCGCCGCCTGCTCCGCCAGCACGCGCCCCTCGGTGGTGCCGCCGAAAATCAGGAGCTTCATGCCTTCGCCTCGTAGCCCCGGGGCGTGACCATCCAGCCCTCCAGGGCCTGGGTGGTGCTGCTGCCGATAAACACGGTGGTAAACATGTCCACCGTCTCCTCCCGCAGCTCCGCCAGGGTCAGCACCCGGCGCTCCTGGCCCTCCCGGCCAATGTTCCGCACCCAGCCGCAGACGGTCTCCGGTCCCTTCTCTCTCAGAAGAATGCCGCAGGCCCGCCGCAGGTAGTCCGCCCGCTTTTTTGACGAGGGATTGTAGAGGCAGATGGAGAAATCCCCCCGGGCCGCGCAGAGGAGGCGGTTTTCAATCTTCTCCCAGGGGGTCAGCAGGTCCGACAGGGAGATGACGCAGAAATCGTGCATCAGCGGCGCGCCCAGCACCGCTCCGCCGGAGAGGGCGGCGGTGATGCCGGGCACCATCTCCAGCTCCACCTCCGGGAACTCCGGCGCCAGCTGCGCCACGGGCCCGGCCATACCGTAGACGCCGGCGTCGCCGCTGCACAGCATGGCCACCGTCCGTCCCGCCCGAGCGGTCTCCATGGCCCAGCGGCAGCGCTCCCGCTCCCGGGTCATAGGCGTCGTATAGGTCTCCTTGTCCGGAAACAGGGGCCGCACCAAATCAATGTACACCGTGTAGCCGCAGAGCACGTCCGCCCGCTCCATGGCCCGGCGGGCCTGGGGCGTCAGCTGTTCCTCCCCGCCGGGGCCAATGCCGACCACATAAACTTTACCACCCATCATTCCATCTCCAATCCGTGGAAACCGGGGCCAGGGCCACCGCCATGGTCACGCCGTTTCCCGCCTGTTTTTTCCAATACAGCGTCCCGCCGCTGCCCAGCACCGCGCTGCGCTCGCACACGTTGTCCACGCCGGTAACGCTCCGCACAAAGTCCGACGGCGGCGAAAACGCGCCCTCCGCCCGCTGAAGCGCCTGTGCCGGAAAGGTCTCAAAGGGAAGTCCATGGGCCGCGCAAAACGCCAGCAGTCCCGGTTCCTCCCGTTTCAAATCAATGCTGCACGCCTTGCGGAAGGCCAGGGGATGCAGGCCGCTGTCCGCCAGCAGCCGCTGGAAGGCGGCCTCCAGGGTCTCCTGGCGCGTCCCCCTCCGGCAACCCACCCCCAGCACGGCGGCGGCGGGAATCAGCCGCAGGCAGTCCCCTTCTGTCCGCCGGACGGTCAGCAGCACGTCGCAGTCCGCCTCCTCCGCCAGACACACCTCCGGCGGCGGCGTCCCTTCTATGGGCCAGGGGCTGTGGACCCCGGCCTGTCCGCCGGAGAGGATTTTGCCGGAAACCCGTTTGATGGCCTCCGGATTCTCCACCCGGCAGTTCTGCCGCTTTGCCCACTCGTCCACGGCGAAGAGCCCCCGGACATCCGTGGCCGTGGTAATCACCGGCTCCGCGCCGCAGAGGGCCGCAATTCGCCGGGCCAAGTCGTTGGCCCCGCCCAGATGGCCGCTGAGAAGGGGCACCGCAAAGCGCCCGCCTTCGTCCACCACCACCACCGCCGGGTCCTGGGCCTTATGGCGCACATGGGGCGCAATGGCCCGCACGGCGATTCCCGCCGCGCCCACGAATACCAGCGCCTCCGCCTCCGCAAAGGCCGCCGCCGTCCAGTCCGCCAGCCCCAGGGGCGCGCCGCAGCGCAGGGCTTCCCCCTCCAGGGCCTCCCCCAGACGCCGGGCCAGGGCAAACCCCCGCTCCGTGAAGGCCAGCAGGCGCACCGTCACCGGCTGGCCTCCCGGAACTCCGTGGTGAAGGTGGGGTCATACAGCTTGCTGCGCTGGTACTCCGGCTCCAGAAAATCGCCCACCAGTACCAGGGCCGTCTTGGAGATGCCATGCGCCCGGCCCGCCTCCGCCAGGGTGCCGGCGGTGCAGCGCACCACCTTTTCCTCCGGCCAGGTCGCCTTGTACACCAGGGCCGCCGGGGTGGAGGCGGTATAGGCTCCCTTCAGCAGCTCTTCCTGCAGGCCCTCCAGCATCCCCGCCGAGAGGAACACCACCATGCTGGCCCCATGGGCCGCCCAGGCGGCAATGCCCTCCCGCTCCGGCACCGGCGTGCGTCCCGCCATACGGGTGATGACCACAGACTGGCTCACCTCCGGCAGGGTATATTCCGCCTGGGCCGCCGCCGCCGCGCCGCAGAAGCTGGAGACGCCCGGCGTGTCATCATAGGAAATGCCTTTGGCGTCCAGGGCGTCCATCTGCTCCCGGATGGCGCCGTAGAGGCAGGGGTCGCCGGTGTGGAGGCGGACGGTGGTCTTTCCCGCCGCCTCGGCCTCCTCCATAACGGCCAGCACCTCTTCCAGGGTCATCTTTGCGCTGTTGTGGATGGCGCAGTCCTTCCGGCAGCGCTCCAGCAGCGCCGGATTCACCAGACTGCCCGCGTAAATGACCACGTCCGCCCGCTCCAAAAGCGCCGCGCCCCGAAGGGTGATGAGGTCCGGCGCGCCGGGCCCCGCTCCCACAAAGTGAACCATATTCTCTCTTACTCCTTTACAATGATGGTGGCAAAATAACCGGCGTTCTCCGGGACCTTCGACAAATCCCGGCACACGCCCTCCTCCGGCAGGCCGCAGTTCCAGACCATGGCGGCCCGGTCCAGCAGGCCCTTCCGCCCCAGGGCTTCCGCCACCTGGGGAAGCTGTTTGCCGGATTTCATCAGCACCTTCGTCCCCGGCAGGTCCAGCTGCTCCTCCACCGCCCCGCTGCCGGGGAAGATATGCAGGGCGGCGTGCATGGTGGTCAGGCTGGTTCCCAGCCGCGCCGCCACGGCGCAGAAGCTGGGCACCCCGGGAATCATCACGGCCTCATAGCCCCGGGCCGTGAGGATGTCCATCAGATAGGCGCAGGTGGAGTAGATGGACACATCCCCCAAATTCGGCATGGCCACATCCCGGCCCGCTGCCAGATGGGCTTCCACAGCCTCCGCCGCCCGCTGGTGTGCCGCCCGCAGAACGGCGTGGTCCCGGGACATGGAGAAATCCAGGGGCAGGATGGTCTTTCCCTCCAGGGGCATGGCCCCCCGGACAATCTCCAGGGCCAGGGTCTCGCCGCTCTTCGTCCGGGGAACCGCCACCACCGGGCAGCGCTCCAGGGTCCGTACGGCCTTCAGGGTCAGCAGCTCCGGGTCCCCGGGGCCAATGCCCACGCAGTAAAAAACGCCTCGTTTCAGTTCCATGCCTCTAACATCTCCTTTACGGTTCCGGTCTGTCCCAGCAGGCCGTATTCATTGGAAAACAGAATCGCCCCCACCCGGCAGCGTCCGGCGGACCGGCGCTCCAGGTGATGGGAAATGGCGGCCAGCATCCCCTCCAGCACCGGCTCCCGCAGGCCCGCCTTCTCCAGAACAGCCAGGCACCCGTCAGCGGAAGCCGCCTCCAGCAGGGCGCGGCAGACCGCCTGGGACGCGCCGCACACCGCCGCGTGGGCGCAGAAGAGCTCGGTCCGGCAATCGGCGTACCGGCTGTGGGTGTTCATGACGCCGCCCGCCAGCTTGCCCAGCTTGCCGATATGCCCCACCAGAAGCACGTCCTGAAAGCCTCCGGCGGCGCAGGCGTCCAGGGCGTCCCCGATAAAATTGGCGCACTTCACCACGGGGACCCCCAGCTTGTCCAGCCCCTGGGAGCGGAGGAAATCCATGCCGTAGTTTCCCGGCGCCAGCAGAATCCGGCGGGCTCCCTGGGCGGCGGCCTGCCGGATCTCCAGGGCCACCGTATCCGCCAGCGCCTGGAGGCTCATGGGCTCCACAATGCCGGAAGTCCCCAGTATGGAGATGCCGCCCAGGATGCCCAATTCCGGGTTGAAGGTCTTTTTCGCCAGCTCCTCTCCGCCGGGGACGAAGACGGTTGCCTGTATGCCGCCGTCATAGCCCAGCTCCCGGCACACCGCCGTCACCGCCTCCCGCATCATCTGCCGGGGCACGTGATTGATGGCGGCCTCCCCCACCGGCTGGTCCAGCCCCGGCTTCGTCACCCGGCCCACGCCGGGACCGCCGTCTATGGCCACCCCCGGCGCTGCCCGCCGTTCCGCCCGGACGAAAATCAGCTGTCCGGCCGTGGCGTCGATATCGTCGCCCCCATCCTTGCGGACCGCACAGCTGGCGGCGCCCTCCTCCAGGGAACAGGCCTCCAGCTCCACCTCCACCGTCAGCCCCTTGGGCGTGTCCAGAGAAACCGTATCCGGCGCCGTCCCCGTCAGCAGCAGCCGCACGGCTCCGGCCGCCGCCAGGGCCGCGCAGGTTCCGGTGGTATATCCGCAGCGCAGACGCCGTCCGCCGGTGTAAACATAGTGCTCAAAACGCATCTCCGCTTCCCCATCCTTCCGGCAGTCATCCACTGTCTGTTCGCTTTTCAGACCGCAACGTTTTGTGATTATGTGATATAAAAATACGATTTGTATTGGAATCTGCCGGTATTTTCACCCCCGGCAAGCCAGAGGCCCCCTCCCGCCTGGGAGAAAAGGCCCCCAACCGGATAAAAAAAGGGTCATCTGTACAGATGACCACAAGCGCAGGCTCCCCATAGGGAAAATTTGGCACAATCAAATCCTCGTGATCTGGAACGCCCCAGGCATTCCCGCACCGGCAGACGGCAGGTCTCCTGACTCACGGATCCTCGTGCGCCGCCGCCTTCCCAGCTTTCGCCAGTGGCTGTCCTCCTATGACCCAGGCGGCGCCCTCCCCGTATACAGTGACGAGATCGTACAGGCTTCTCACCTGTTTCCCTTTTATCCGGCCCCCTTTTCAGAAGCCGGAACCAACTGCATATTCACAATATGTAATTTTCAACCAGAATCTACCTCACGTATAAAGTCATTTTATGTAAATTTACAAGGGAAAGCAAATACCAAAACCTTTTGCCATTCGCGTCTTCCATATATTTTTTAAATAGCATTGCGTTTGCCGCGGCGGCAGGCTATGATAAGAAAATGTTATAGCCTGCGCAGTTGAGTAGGAGTTGTGTCTCCTTTTCAACTGCGCTGACGGTACACACCGCTTTGGAGGAATGCTGCATGAAAGAAAAACTGCTCTGCGGGACCCCGCTTCTGGGCACCATGGTCACCGCTTTTGACAGCCCGGAGCTGCTCCGTCTGGCGGCCAACGCCGGGCTGGATTGGATTTTTATCGACACAGAATCCGTCTATCCGGACCCGGTCCGTCTGGCGGCCATGCTGGGCTACGCGCAGCTCCTGGGCCTTCCGGCCATTGTGCGCATTCCCGAGCTGAACAAAACGGAGACCGCCCGCCTGCTGGACTTGGGGGCGGCGGGGCTGATTTGTCCGGACGTCCGTTCTGCGGCGGAGGCCCGGGAGCTGGTCCGCCTGTCGAAGTACGCGCCGGAGGGACAGCGGGGCGTAGCCCTGGACCGGCCCCATACCCGCTATCAAACCGGCGGCACGGAGGAGAAGCGGCGTTACATGGAAGCGGCCAACCGGCGTCTGATGCTGATTTGTCAGATTGAGTCCCGGGAGGGCCTGGACCAGCTGGAGGAAATCGCGGCGGAGCCGGGCATTGACGGCCTGCTGATCGGCCCCAACGACCTGACCCAGGCTATGGGCATCTATGGCCAGACGGACCACCCGGACTTTCTGGCGGCCGTCCGCCGGGTCTGCGAGGCGGCCAGAGCGCACGGCAAGGCCGTGGGCATGAGCTGCGGCAGCGCCGCCGCCTGCCGTCCCTGGGCGGAACTGGGCGTGGCCTTCTTCCAGGTGGGCACGGATACGTCTTTGTACGGCGGGGCTCTGCGGAACCTGCGGAGTCAATGGGACGGCGCGTTTCCCCGGTGACGGCGTCCCTCTTTCCCCCGCGCATAACCGTTCAAAACGCCGCCTTCCCACGGGGGAGGGCGGCGCTTGTTTCTATTCCGGCTTCTCCGGCGTCCTTCGCATGGCCTCTGCAATCTCCCGGTACTTTCGGATGATGTGGCCATAGCCCTCCCTCCGGTGGGGCAGCAAACAGCGGCTGCAGTCCTTGCTCCCGTTTTCCAGGTACTTGAAATTTCCGCCGCATTTCTCCCCCAGCATATACAGCGGGCAATAGCAGAACAGGCAGTTGAAGGCCGCTTCATCCGCCGTCTCATGACAGGGGAAATACTCGCAGGCCCGGTTGGTGAAGAAGGCATAATGTTTTCCGTACCACTCCGGCTTCTTTGTGTTCTCCGCGCTCATGTGGGCGTCTCCTCCTCTTCCATGGGAATGGTAATCAAATCCAGAAACCGCAGCGCCTCTTCCGACAGCTTCACGTCCCGGTTCCAGGCCGCGTAGACCCGGGAGGGAATCCGGGGGTCAATGATGTCCTTGCGCACCAGATGCGGGGCCATGTTCAGCAGCGAGGCGGAGAAGGGCAGCACGGCAATGCCGATCCCGGCCTTGGCCCAGCTGAGCAGGGAAAGGGCGTCGTTGTTTTTGCAGATGATGTTGGGGATAAACCCGCAGGTCTTGCAGTACTGGGTAAACATGGAGATATACCGCCGGTGCAGCAGCAGCGGAAAATCCCGCAGCTCCGCCAGGGGAATGGCGTTCTGCTCAAAACCGGCGTAGAAGGCCGGGTCCGCCAGGGCCACGAAGCTGTCCTGACCCCGTCCGTCCAGGGCGTCGTCCTGAATGGGGCGGCAGTTGTAACGGTCCTTGTTGAAGGGTTCCCGGACAATGCCGATATCAAACCGGTGCTCGTCCAGGGCCTGGAGGATATCTGTGGTGCTCTCTTCAGAGACCTGGATGTCCACATGGGGATACTGGCACTGAAAGGCATAAATCCACCCCGGAAACAGGCGGCTGGAAACCGAATTCACGGTTCCCACCCGTATTTCAATCTTGGGGGAGGTGGTTTTGCTGCGCACCTCGTTGACCGTCTGGTTCAGCATCTCCAGAATCTCCTGGGTCCGCCGCACCAGAAGCCGCCCCGACTGGGTGATGACCAGTCCCCGCTTGGTCCGCTCAAACAGCGGGACCCCCAGCTCATCCTCCAGCGCCTTGAGCTGAAGGCTCAGGGGCGGTTGGGAAACGTGGAGCTTCTCTGCCGCCCGGGTGATGCTTTCCGTCTCCGCGATGGCTAAAAAATACTCCAGCTGCTTTAAGGTCATAAGACATCCCTCCCCCTCAGAACCTGCTTAAAATATCCTGAACCGCGCCGGGCTCATCCTGTTTCCCGGCTCTCTCCGGCGGCCTCGGCCAAAGGCCGGAACCACCGCTGGAACAGCGTCACCAGATTGCCGGTCAGCAGCGCGGACGCCGCCGTTCCAAGGCCCACCGACAGCACCGTCCCCAACAGCAGCCATTCCACCGCCGTAGACAGCACCGTCCACAGCATGTCCAGCATAAGCTTGATTCTCCCCAAAGGCCGTCCCGTCAGGCGGCTGATCAGGCGCGAGAGGGAATCCGGCGCTGTCAGAATCATATCCACCGACACCACACACACCAGCCCCAGCGCCGTGCACACGATTCCCACCATGCAGACGCCGCACCGGGGCAAAAACTGCTCCGGCGAAAAGGGCAGCACGGCCATATACAGGTCAATCAGCACGCCGAAGGCCACGGACAGCGGCAGCTGCAGCAGCAGGGACAGGGTAATCCGCCGGACCAGCAGCGCCTGGAGGCCAATGCAGAACACATGGAATAGGGTCTGCGTTGTCCCCAGCGTCAGAGGCGTGAGGTTCGACGCGGCAGAGGGAATGGACGTAATGGGCGACACGCCCAGATTGGCCTTTTTGACCATGACAATGCCGAAGGCCAGCACCAGCAGCCCTATCAGGTAAATCCCGTACCGTTTTTTCTTGGTAATCACAACCGCCCCCTCCACCGTGCATCCGGCTTTTCCGCCGCCGCCTCTTATTATAAAGAAAAGCCCTTCCTGCTACAACAAACAAGTCAGGCAGAAATGTTTAGACTATACCGGCTGTTTTGTCCAAAATCCGGCAAATCGTCCCTTCCTGCGCCGCCAACCCCCTCCGTATATTCAAAGAAACTATTGGCGGCACAAGGGGAATACATTTTTTATACTTGCCGAATCTCTGGATTTTATATATAATAGATAATAATTATAGTATATATTTGTTGTATTTGTCAAGTGTCTTCACCGGACGAATTTTTTGGAAGAGGGACCTGTTGTGACGGCAAAGGAAAAAATCCGCTGTGCGCTTCTGGACATTCTGGGAGAAAAGGATATTCGCGACATTACGGTCACGGAATTGATTCAAAGGGCCGGCGTCAGCCGGTCCGCTTATTACTACTATTTTTACCGGCCCGAGAGCATTCTGGACGGAATGACCCGGGACTTCATGAAGCAGTACACGGCCATCATCCGCATCCCGGGACGGGCCGCCAGAGAGGCCGACTCCGCTCTGCGGCTGGCCCGGCATTTTTATGAAAACCGGACGCTGGTGACGCGGCTGTTTTTCTCCAGCCTCCACGACCGGTTTGTCTCGGAGCTGATTCAGACCTACGCCTCCGCCCTGGAGGGCTGCGACATCTACACCCAGCCCGGCTCTGTGGGTCCGCCGGAAAAGGTTGAGGACCGGAATCTCATCAGCCTCTATGCCTTCAGCACCGGCTACGCCTTTATCGGCCGCATGGAGTGGTGGGCCCGGTGCAGCTTTTCCGTCTCGCCGGAGGAAATCCTGGACTATGGCCGTCAGATTCAGCGCATGACCCACACCAGCTTCGTCTCCCGGCTTCCCGCTCCCTGAAAACGCGGAAAGCGCCTTCTCTCCCACACAAAATACACCGGTTCAGAAAGGAGCCTGACCATGATTTATTTGGACAACGCCGCCACCACGCTGCACAAGCCCCCTCCAGTGATCGAGGCGGTCACCCAGGCCATGAGCGCCATGGGCAATGCCGCCCGGGGAGCCCACGGCGGCGCATTGGAGGCTTCCCGCACCGTTTACAATACCCGGGTAAAGCTGGCAAAGCTCTTTCACTGCCCCCGTCCGGACCACGTGGTCTTTACCGCCAATTCCACGGAGGCCCTGAACATAGCCATCCACGGCCTTCTCCGCCCCGGCGGCCACGCCGTCACCACCGACTGCGAGCACAACTCCGTCCTGCGGCCGCTGTACCGCCTGGAGGAAGAGGGGCTGGACCTCAGCTTCGTTCCGGCGGACCGGCAGGGCCGGGTGAGCCTGGAGGACTTCCGGCGGCTTCTGCGGCCCGATACCCAGGCCGTGGTCTGCACCCACGCCTCCAACCTGACGGGGAATCTGCTGGACATCCGGCGCATTGGAGAGCTGGCGCACCAGCAGGGGGCGCTGCTGATTGTAGACGCCTCCCAGACGGCGGGGGCCATTCCCATTGACATGGAGGAAATGGGCATTGACGTTCTCTGCTTCACCGGCCACAAGGGCCTTATGGGTCCCCAGGGCACCGGCGGCCTCTGCATCCGCCCCGGGGTGGAAATTGCCCCCTGGAAGGTAGGCGGTTCCGGCGTCCACTCCTACGACCGCCGCCAGCCCCAGGAGTACCCTACCCGGCTGGAGGCCGGCACCCTCAACGGCCACGGAATCGCGGGCCTGTCGGCGGCTCTGGATTTTCTGGCCGAAGTGGGCGCCGAGGCCATTGAGGAGAAGGAACGCCTCCTCATGAACCGCTTTTACCAGGGGGTTTCCGGCCTGGAGGGCGTGACGGTCTACGGGGATTTCTCTCAGCCCCGCCGCAGCGCCATTGTGACCCT
Organism: Oscillibacter sp.; assembly: GCA_022797935.1. GTDB lineage: Bacteria > Bacillota > Clostridia > Oscillospirales > Oscillospiraceae > Oscillibacter. The sequence continues at coordinate 45,065 of JAAWLO010000006.1, forward strand.
GAACATCCGGGATTACGACTCCTCCGCCGTCTCCGACGAACTCAGCGAGACCTACGGCATTGCCACCCGCCCCGGCGCTCACTGCGCCCCCCGGATGCACGAGGCCCTGGGCACCACGGACCGGGGCGCGGTGCGCTTCAGCTTCTCCTGGTTCAACACGGAAGCGGAAGTGGACGCCGCGATTCGTGCCGTTTTGGAATTGACAGAGGACTGAGCCTGTGCTATACTGAGAAGCGGAACCGGCGGCGGTTCCGTTTTCCGCCGAACCGTTATACTATTAAAAGAACCTCGAATGTCTCCGCTTTCGCGGAACCGCTCGGAGAGAAGGACGAATCCCATGAGCAAGTACTATATCGGCATTGATATTGGCTCCACCTGTGCCAAGACCGTTATCCTTGGAAAGGACGAGCGGGTTCTCCTGCGCCTCCTGCAGCCCACCGGCTGGAGCAGCGTGGACACGGCGGAGGCCATCCGGCGGCAGCTGGCCGAAGAGGGCTTCCCCATTGAGGAAGGTACGGTGGCTGCCACAGGCTATGGGCGGGTTTCGGTTCCCTACGCGGACAAGCGCGTCACGGAAATCACCTGCCACGGCAAAGGGGCCTGCTGGGTCTACGGCGCGGCAGACCTGACGGTCATTGACATCGGCGGCCAGGACACCAAGATCATTCAGGTGCAGAAGGGCGCTGTGGCCGACTTTCTCATGAATGACAAATGCTCCGCCGGAACGGGGCGCTTCCTGGAAATCATGGCCAACACGCTGGCGGTCCGCCCGGAGGAGCTGTGCCGTCTGGCTGCCCGGGGAGGCGGCGCAAGCATCAGCTCCATGTGTACCGTTTTCGCCGAATCGGAGGTCATCAGCCTCATTGGCCGGGGGGAGAAGCGGGAAAATATTGCCTTCGCGGTGGTGGATTCCATTGTGAAAAAGGTGGCCTCCCAGGCCGGACGCCTTTGCCAGGGCAGCGCGGCGCTCTGCCTCACCGGCGGCCTGTGCGAGTATCCCTATCTGCGCCAGTCCCTGTCCCAGGCCCTGGGCCATCCGGTTCAGACGGCGGCAGACGGGCGCTACGCCGGGGCGTTGGGCGCGGCCCTCAGTGCCCGGGCTATGGAATCTCCCTCATAAAGAGACCGCGAATTTCCAATTTGAGAAATGGAGGAAAGCAAGATGTCAGACTATGTGAGCATGTGGAAAGATTTGGGGATGGACCTGGAGAGTCACGATCTGCTCTGTCAGGTGCTGCCCACCGCCGTGGGGGACGTGTTCCTGACCCAGGAAAACCGGCCCAAGGGTATGGACTTCTGGGACCTGGTGATTTCGGAGGTGCACGGCATCCGTCCCAAGGAGCTGATTGAGGAGCAGAAGAAGGGGCGCAAGGTCTTCGGCACCTTCTGCGTCTATGTGCCCGACGAGGTCATTCTGGCAGCCAACGGCATTGTCACCGGCCTGTGCGGCGGCAGTCAGTTCTGGGTCCCCGGCGGCGAGGCGGTGCTGCCCAAGAGCACCTGTCCCCTGATTAAGGCCAGCGTTGGCGCGCGTCTGGGCCGCACCTGCCCCTTCTTCCGGATTGCGGACATGTACGTGGGCGAGACCACCTGCGACGGCAAGAAGAAGGCCTATGAGATTCTGGGTGAGGATGTGCCCATGTACATCATGGATGTGCCCCAGATGAAGCGGGAGAAGGACATCCTCAAGTGGAAGGATGAAATCGCCGAATTCGCCAAGAAGGTCGAGGACTTCACTGGAAACGCCATCACCCCGGAGAAGCTTGGCGAGGCCATTCACATTGTCAATGAAAAACGCAGGGCCCTGGCCCGGGTCTACAACTGCCGCAAGAACGCCTGCCTGCCCATCTCCGGCCGGGACGCCCTGCTGATGATGCAGATTTCCTTCTTCGACGACCCCGTCCGCTGCGCCCAGATGTGCAACAAGCTGGCCGATGAGCTGGAGAAGCGCATTGCCGATGGCGTCAGCGTGGTACCCGCCGGAACCAAGCGGATTCTGGTCACCGGCACGCCTCTGGCGGTCCCCAACTGGAAGCTGCACAACATCATTGAGACCAGCGGCGCGGCGGTGGTCTGCGAGGAAATGTGCACCGGCACCCGCTATTTCGAAAATCTGGTGGACGAGACCAAGACCACCCTGGATGAACAGTTCCTGGCCCTCAGCCAGCGGTACATGAAGACCAACTGCGCCTGCTTCACCCCCAACACCGGGCGGATTGACGATATTCTGCGAATGGTGCGGGAGTATCAGGCGGACGGCGTCATTGACTGCAGCCTGAAGTTCTGCTGCCTGTACGACACGGAGAAGTACAGCGTCTCCCGGGCGCTGAAGGAGGCCGGTGTGCCGGTGCTGAGCCTGGAGACCGACTACACGGATACCGACGCCGAACAGCTGCGCACCCGGATCGGCGCTTTTATCGAGCTGCTCAATGGCTGAGGAGCGTCTGCGCTATTACATCCTCTTCGCCAACTATGAACAGGGGCTGGCCCTCCACGACCTGCTGGCGGAGGCCGGCATTCCCAACCGCATTGCCCCCGCTCCCCGCGCCATCCAGGGCAAGCTCTCCTGCGGGATGTCCCTGCTGCTGGAACCCGAGGCAGTGGAGGACGCCCGGCGGTGCATTGCGGAACATCAGGCGGAGTATGTCGATATCGTCCCCCTGGCGGGGCAGATTCATGCCCGCCGGGACCGGTACTGCTGAGGCTGGAAAACCAGACAACCCAAACAGAAGGGACCAGACCGGAAAACGGTCTGGTCCCTCCCTATGTCCTTCGGCCAGGCGGAAGCCGCCTCAGGTCTTCGCCTGAATCTGGGCCCCGCACTTGGGGCAGGTGATGATAATTTTCCCCTTCCCCACCGGCACCCGGCAGATGGTCCTGCATTCCTTACAGGTGAAGTATTTATGTGCCTTGTCGGCGTGGCGGGCCCGCGCACCGGCACTGCGGTTCTTCATCCCCCAGTACCAGCCCAGCCATTTCTGGTTCTCCGTCCGCCGCCGGGAGAGGTCCTTGGAAAAGCTCCGGTAAAACAAACAGACCATCAGCACAAACAGCGCCCCGTTGAGCACGCCGCTGACCACCCGGTTTTTCAGCAGCAGACCGGCCGCGATTTCTGCAATCCACAAAACCAGGTATCCCCGGAACAGCGCCTGATTCAGCTGGTCCCAGCCGTTTCGCCCATACATAAAGCGGGCCGCCGCGCCCCCGATTCTTTGAAAGAAACCCATAGGTCCTCGACTCCTTTGCCATGTGTCATCTTCTTTATTCTACTCGCATGTGCCGGGAGAGACAACCGTTTTTGATGTAAATTTACAAAATGGACATTTATTTTCCGGCAGGGGTGTGGTATATTCTGATATTGCTAAGAATTAAAAAAGGAAGTGTATGGATTTTATGGCAAAGCAGCAATTCAAAGCGGAGTCCAAGCGCTTGCTGGACCTGATGATCAACTCCATCTATACCCATAAGGAAATTTTTCTGCGGGAGCTCATCTCCAACGCCAGCGACGCCTGCGACAAGCTCTGCTACCAGGCCCTTACGGACGATTCCGTGGGTATGAACCGGAGCGATTTCCGGATTGAGCTCACCCTGGACAAGGCCCAGCGCCTCCTGACGGTCTCCGACAACGGCATTGGCATGGACAAGGCGGACCTGGAAAACAACCTGGGCGTCATTGCCTCCTCCGGCTCTTACAAGTTCAAGCAGGAAATCGGGGATGACGCCAAGGACACCGATGTCATTGGCCAGTTCGGCGTGGGCTTCTACTCCGCCTTCATGGCGGCGGACCACATCACCGTGGTGACGAAGAAGTACGGTTCCGAGACCGCCTATCAGTGGCAGTCCTCCGGAGCCGACGGTTACACCATCACCGAGTGCGAAAAGGACGCCGTGGGCACCGACATCATCCTGCACATCAAGGACGACAGCGACGGCGAAACCTACGGGGAGTTTCTGGAGTCCTGGCGGATTCAGGAGCTGGTGCGGAAGTACTCCGACTACATCCGCTTCCCCATCCGCATGGAGGTCTCCAAAACCCGGAAAAAGGAGGACTCTCCCGAAGACAAGCCGGAATATGAGACCTACCAGGAGGTGGAAACCCTGAACTCCATGGTCCCCATCTGGCAGCGGGCCAAGGCGGAGGTCACGGAGGAAGAATACCACAAGTTCTACCGGGATAAGTTCCGGGACTACGCCGCCCCCCAGCGGGTGATTCCCGTCTCCGTGGAGGGCAGCATCACCTACAAGGCCCTGCTCTTCGTCCCCGGGGCCACCCCCTTTGACTACTATACCAAGGAATTTGAGAAAGGCCTTCAGCTCTACTCCAACGGCGTTCTCATCATGGACAAGTGCGCCGACCTGCTTCCGGAGCACTTCCGCTTCATCCGGGGCGTGGTGGACTCGCCGGACCTGAGTCTGAACATCTCCCGGGAGCTTCTGCAGCACGACCGGCAGCTGAAGGTCATTGCCGGAAACCTGGAGAAGAAAATCAAGGCGGACCTGAGCAAGTTCCTGTCGGAGGACCGGGCGGGCTATGAGACCTTCTGGAAAAACTTTGGCCGGCAGCTGAAATACGGGACCATCGGCGAATACGGCCGCCACAAGGAGCTGCTGCAGGACCTGCTGCTGTTCTATTCTTCCACGGAGAAAAAGCCCGTCACCCTGGACGAGTATGTCTCCCGGATGAAAGAGGACCAGAACTATATTTACTACGCCGCCGGTGAAAGCGCGGACAAGATCGACAAGCTTCCCCAGACCGAAGGCCTGCGGGACGCGGGAACGGAAATTCTCTACTTCACCGAGGAAGTGGACGAGTTCTGCGCCCAGACCCTGCGGACCTACAAGGAAAAGGAATTCCGCTCGGTTCTGGACCAGGAGATTGAAGAAGGGGCCCAAAAGAAGGCCGAAGAGGAGGCCGAGGCTCACAAAAATACGTTCGACTTCGTGAAGGAGACCCTGGGCGGCGCGGTTAAGGAAGTCAAGGCCAGCGCCCGGCTGAAATCCCACCCCGTCTGCCTCACCGCCGGGGAAGGCCTGAGCTTTGAGATGGAGAAATATTTCCAGGCCGTCCAGCCCGACGCGGCCTTGAAAGCGGAACGGATTCTGGAGCTGAATGTGGAGCATCCCGCCTTCCAGGCCCTGGAGGCCGCTGTGGAGGCGGACCAATCGAAGGCCAAGGCCTATGCGGAGCTGCTGTATAACCAGGCGCTGCTGATTGCGGGCCTTCCGCTGGAGGACCCCTCCGGCTATACGGACCTGGTGTGCGGGCTGATGACCTGACCGGAGTCCGACAATCCCATACTATAGCCAGCGCAGTTGAAAAGAATCCCGGGGGATTCTTTTCAACGAACCGCCGCCTTTGCGGCGGTTCGAGCCGCATAGCGGCTGCCGGCGCATGGCTTCCTAGGAAACGCAACTGCGCTCCGCGCAGCGGCGGACCCCTGGTCCGCCGGTTGAACAGGAGTAGGTACTCCTTTTCAACTGCGTTGACGATATCATAAAACGCAGGTCAAGGAGTCCGCTCCTTGACCTGCGTTATTTTGAGAAAGAATGTTTCATGGTTTTGACGGTTTGAAAACAGACTCCAGGGACCGCCTTTATTCTTCCGGCCCCCGGAACCCCAGGCCATTCTGAATCGCCTGGACCGCGTCGTGGTCAAAGCCATACTGGAAATCCCGAATGGCCAATGTTCTCCCTTTCTTCCGATACAGCCACAGCACGGCGGAATTCTGAATGGCCTCCTTCAAATCCTTCCCCCGCTCCTCGCTGCCGGGGTCAAAGAACACATCCGCCAGGGAATCGTAAGGCACCCGTTTCCCGTTCAAATCCAATCCCCGTTCAAAGAAGCGGGCTTCCCCGCCGCCCTTCCGGGGAAACAGCTCCAGCAGCTCCCCGAATTCCGGGTCCGGCTCTCCCGCCGCTTTGAGCCGGTTCCACTCCAGAACCGTCTGCCCGCCGTGCCGCTGCCGCTGCGCCTCCGCCGCCGTCTGGCGGGCCCGTTTCGCCCGATTCCAGCTCATCAAAAACCAGGCAATAAACCAAATGGCCAGGGCGAGAAGACCAATCATAAGCAAAATGCCAATCCCCGCCCCAATACAGCCAAGCACGAAGTGGATATTCATACGGGTGCACCGCCTTTTCAAAAAAATTTCCAAGACGTCAAAGCGCCCTGTTTTGCGGGTCCATTATAGCAAAATCCCTCGGAATCCGCAAGTTCTTTTTCCGAAAATCCGCCGGAAGAAAGGCCGGGACTCCGCGCGGCAGCACAGACCCGCAGCGTCCTCCTCCGGAAAAAAGGGAAAAAAAGCCGGTTTCTCTTGACAGCCGAACAAGCTGGCTGTATACTGAAGCTAACTTCACGTGAAGGAAACTTCATACCGCCGGAGGGGGAATCTATGAAAACCAAAGTCAAAGAACTGCGGACCGCAGCCAATCTGACGCAGCAGCAGCTGGCGGAGCGCGTTCACGTCTCCTCCCGCACCATCATCTCCATTGAGAAGGGGCAATACAGCCCCTCCCTGATGCTGGCCTACCGGATGGCCGAGGTGTTTGGCGTAACGGTGGAAGAGCTCTGCTGCCTGAAGGAAAACCGGGAATTGGAAGATCAGAAGTACGACCCGTTATGACCGAACCGGAACTCCGCAGTCTTTTCCCTCACGCCGCAGGATGGAACCGCTGTCTTGGAACGAGAAAGGAAGATCACATGAAAATCTATCACAAACACAATTTTGCCTTTGGCCTCTTCGCCCTGCTTCTGGGGCTGCTGAACCTGATTCTGGACCTTTTGCAGGGCTTCACCCTGAACGGCGCGGCTCTGGCAGGCCTTCTGCTGCTCCTGGGCGGCGCAAGCCTGATTCGAAGCCTGTCGCTCCAATGGGCCCAGGAGGACCGCTTGGAGGAGCGGGATGAACGAAACCGCCTCGTCAAGCTGAAGTCCCAAAGCCAGGCCTACCGAATCAACCAATTCCTATTTTTAACGGCAGGGAACATCCTCTGTGCTCTGGGCAAGCTGCGAAACGCAGACTCCCTCCTGTTCCTGGGCCTGGGGCTGATAGCGGCGTTCCTCATTGCCCTGCTCATGGACTTTTTTGCCTGGGCATACTACGACGAACACCTTTGAGCGCCCACTCCATCCCCGGGGGAATTTTGACCGCAGCGCCCGCCTCTCAGTGGTGGAACAGCCGCGTCCCGGTGAAGCACATGGTCATTCCGTACCGGTCCGCAGTCTGAATGACGTGATCGTCCCGAATGGAGCCGCCGGGCTGAACGATGTACCGCACGCCGCTTTTCCGTGCCCGCTCCACGTTGTCCCCAAAGGGGAAGAAGGCGTCGGAACCGCAGGTAACGCCGGTAAGCTTGGAAATCCAGGCCTTTTTCTCCGCCGCCGCCAGAGGCTGGGGCCGCTCCCGGAAGGTATTTTGCCAGACGCCATCCGCCAGCAGGTCTTCCCACTCGTCGGAGAGATACACATCGATTGCGTTGTCCCGGTCCGGGCGGCGGATGTCCTCCAAGAAGGGCAGGGCCAGCACCGCCGGGTGCTGCCGCAGCCACCAGGTATCCGCTTTGTTCCCCGCCAGCCGGGTGCAGTGAATGCGGCTCTGCTGGCCCGCGCCCACCCCAATGGCCTGCCCGTCCTTCACGTAGCAGACGGAGTTGGACTGGGTGTACTTCAGGGTGATGAGGGCCACCAGCATGTCCCGCTTTGCCGCCTCGGTCAGGCTTTGGTTCCGCGTTACAATGCGGTTCAGCAGGCTCTCGTCTATTTTGCAGGCATTCCGCCCCTGCTGGAAGGTGACGCCAAAAACATCCTTGTATTCCTGGGCGGCAGGGACATAGGCGGGGTCGATCTGGACAACGTTATAGTTCCCCTTCTTCTTGGTCCTCAAAATTTCCAGGGCCCCGGCGGTATAACCGGGGGCAATGATTCCGTCGGAGACCTCCGCCTTGAGGTATCTGGCCGCGGCGGCGTCACACACGCCGGAAAGCGCCGCCCAGTCCCCGTAAGAGCACAGCCGGTCCGCTCCCCGGGCCCGGATATAGGCGCAGGCAATGGGGCTCAGTTCCGCCCCGTCCTCCACAAAATACATCTTCCGCTCCGGATCGCTGAGGGGCAGGCCCACGGCGGCCCCCGCCGGAGAGACATGCTTAAAGCTGGCGGCAGCGGGAAGACCGGTGGCCTCCTGCAGCTCCCGGGCCAGCTGCCAGGCGTTCAGGGCGTCCAGAAAGTTGATATAGCCAGGCTTGCCGTTCAGCACCGCGACCGGCAGTTCACTGCCGTCCCGCATGAAGATGCGGGACGGCTTTTGATTGGGGTTGCAGCCGTATTTCAGTTCCAGTTCCTTCATATCCGCGCTCCTTTGTGTCGTTCATACTCCTGGCCCTCCATCCGGGCCCAACCGGGTTCCCGCTTGCCGCGTGCGCCCTTTCTCCGCGGCAGGCCGCCAGGGGACGCGTGCCGCCGGTCCCCCGGAATGGCCCAGTTATGACGGATTCTCTTCGCTTCCGTCCCCGGCCTGCGGGAAGGGATAGGGATAAAACACGCCGTCCTCGCCCCGGGCAAAGGCGCTGTTGCAGGGCGCGTCCAGCAGCGGAAGAATGTCCGGGTCAAAATTGCACACATCATTGAGGGTGCATACGTCGGTATGGGACAGGTCGTTGACGTACTCGCCGCTCTCCTCGCCGGAGAAGAAACGCCAGCCGCTGTCGGGCACCTCCGTCTCCGGCGTCTCCCGATAGCACCACTTCACCGGTTTGCCCTGGACGGTAATGTGGTCCGTGACCAGGCACCCGTCGGGGCCCTTCCAGCCGCCGAGATACAGCCGGAATTCCGACGGCCAGAGACAGTACTCCTTCTCCCTCTGGGGAACATACCAGAAGCCGCTGTCCCAGGCGGTGTCATTGGCCAGCAGGGTCCGGACCAAATCCATCCACAGCCGCTGGCTGCGGGGAAGCTCCCGGACCGGCGTATCCTGCCGGAAATCCCAGTACAGCGCGCCGCAGACCAGACTGGCGGCATATTCCTCCCAGCTGCCGAAAATCTGCGCCTGGGCAATCCAGGAATCCGCCAGCCGGTCAAAATCCTCGCGGCTCAGCAGGCCGCAGGCCAGCCCCGCCCGCAGATGGCCCACACACTCGCTGATGTCCCAGGCCAGAAAGCCCTGATGGCCCAGCAGCGGATAAAACTGAGCCGAGAAATCCCGGGCCGCGGTAAAGAACTCCCGGGCCTCCGGATTCAGCTCAGAAAGGCCGAAGGGGGGATGCCCCTCCCAGAAGGCCTCAAAATCCAGATAACTCCGCTGGCAGCGAAGCTGCTGGTCACAGAAATCCAGCAGGCTCTCCCGGTCCTTGATGCCGAAGACGCTTTCCAGGTGACGGCGGCAGAGAGCGGTTTCGGCGTCTGTGGCACAATGGGGCAGCGTGGTGAAATAATCCGGACCCGCGTCTCTGAAATCAGGGATGCCGGGGGTCTTCCGCAGAGCGGGAACGCCCGCCAGCAGGGCAATAAAAGCGTCCCTCCCGCAGGTCCGCCGCTTCCGGCGGGAACGGGACAGTAACACGTTGATCTCCCGGCACAGGCCCTCTGTCGGGCCATTGGCGGGATGGAAATCGTGCAGCTGCTTGGTGTTGAACATAAAACTGATCCTTTCTCTTCCGTTCCGGCAGCCGGTACAAATCCGGTCCACGCGAAAAGCCTCCAGCCGGCCGCCGTTCTCAGGAAATCCGTACGGAAATCAGACCTCTGCCTGCAGCAGGGCGTCTTTTTCCTCCAGCTGGGCCACCATGTCCTTCCGGGCAGAATCCAGCCAGGAGGCCAGGGTCTTATCCTCCACCGCCAGAATCTGCGCCGCCAGAATCGCGGCGTTTTTCCCTCCGCCGGCGGCCACGGCGGCCACGGGAATGCCGCTGGGCATCTGCACCGTGGACAGCAAAGCGTCAAGCCCGTCCAAAAGCCCTCCCTTCATAGGGATGCCAATGACGGGCAGCGTCGTATGGGCGGCAGCCGTGCCGGCCAGATGCGCCGCCATGCCGGCAGCGCAGATAATCACGCCGAACCCGTTCTTCCGGGCGTTTTTGGCGAAGTCCGAGACCTGAAGGGGCGTGCGGTGAGCGCTCATGATGTGCGCTTCATAGGGAATGCCAAAGGCATCCAGCTGTGCGCAGGCAGTCCGGGCCACCGGCCATTCCGCGTCGGAGTCCATCAGTACAGCAACTTTTTTCATAATAGGTATCTCCTTTCCAAATTACAGGATCACAGCTTTTTGCGCATGACGGTATGGCGGAAAATTCCGTCGGCAAAATACTCCGCCGAGCAGAATACCGGCTTGCCGTCAATGTCGTAATCCACTTCCTCCATGTACAGCAGGGGCGCGCCAACGGGAACCTGAAGAATTTCCGCCAAGCGCTCATCCGCCGGGACGGCGCGGAGGTCGGTCAGGTCCAAATAGGGATTCACGCCGCAGAACTGCTGCAGAAAGTGAAAAATGGGCAGTTTCAGGTCCTCATCCGTATACCCTCCCTGAATCAGGGCGCTCTCAATAACGTCCTCGCAGTAAATGGCGGGACGGCCATCCGCAGTACAGAGCCGGGAGACCCGAAGCATGGGGGTTCCCGGGGCAATGCACAGCTGTGCGGCCGTTTTTTCGTCTGCCTCCTCCTGGGCGGTGCGGATGAAGGCCACCGCCGGGGTGAAGCCGCTCTGGCGGATCATGTCCAGAAACTCGATTTCAATGTCCATGCGGGGCCGGACATCCAGTACATGCCGGTTGATGATGGTGCCGACTCCGTGGCGGCGGGTAATAAAGCCCTCCCGCTCCAGAGAGGCCAGAATATCCCGCAGCTGTGTGCGGCTGATGCCCAGCCGTACCGCCAGGACACTTTCCCGGGGGAGGCGTCCGCACCCGGCGTATTCTCCGGTGCGCATAGCCTCCAGCAGCTGGAGGCGGATGGCTTTTGTGTGGTAGATGTGACTGTTCATAACAGCTGCCTCGTCGTTCCATATAGAATCAGGATGCATGATAGGTCGTACCTATTGTACCGGTTTTTGACGGTTCCCGCAATTGACAAAAGTGACAGGACTTCGGCCCTTCTTTTTACAGACTTCTGATAGATTTGTTCCTTCCGCGCCGGGCCGTCCGCCCCGGCGGAACGAAAAAACAGCGGTGCGCGGACCGCAGTCCGCGCACCGCTGGCTCTCTTTGCCTTATTCCAGAATATACACGGTGCAGTCCCGTCTTCCGAACTGGATGCACTGCTCATAGGTGTCAAAGTAAAGGTCCACCTTGTTGCCCCGGACGCCGGTGTCCTCCGCCGCCGCCAGACCATAGACGATTCCGCCGCTGGCCACAATATACATCCGGGTCCCCAGCGGTATGACGCTCCGGTCCACCGCCACGGTGCCCTTATGAACGGCGGTGCCGCTGGCAGTACGGGTACCCACGCCGCCGTGCCCGGCGGTATAAGCCGTGGCGGACATGGTGCGCATGCCGGAGAACTTCAGCACCGTGCCATCCTTCAGGTACAGCGTGCCGCTGCCGTCCGCGTTCTTCTCCACGTTGGCAATGCCGCTGCTGCTGGAAGAGGATGCGGCGGCGTTCCCTTTGGTGCCGCTGGAGGCCGCGGGCTTCGGGGCGGGTTTGGCAGTGCCGTATTCCACCACCCGGTCCACGGCAGTGGTGCTCAGCTCTTCCACGAACTGCCGGGAAAGCTCCGCGCCGTTGGACCAGACCACTTCATAAACCGAGGAGCGGACACCGTCGCTGCCCTCCTGGACCACCTTCTCCTCCCCTTCCAGCATGTCTGGATTTTCCACGCGGACGGTGCGGAAGGGCGCTTTTTCTGTTACATAGTCATAATAGGCCAGTTCCGAGGAAACGGTCAGCTCCACAGAAGAATCCGCGAGCTTCACGCCTACCATCTCCAGAGCGCTGGGGGCCAGCTGGAGCCGCCCCAGCAGGGAGGAAATACTCTCTCTCTGAGACTGAACCGAAAGGGTCGTGTCCCCATGGCGCACCAGAACCGAGGTATTTTCCATCAGGCAGATATCGTAGCCCCGGCTGCCATTGGAGATGTACAGCAGCTGAGAGGACAGGTCCGGAACCTTCTCCTGAGACGGGTCCAGAATGATGGCGGCGTCATCCTCATCGGTGACGATATACACCGAACCGGCCCAGCCGGTGGCGGCCAGACTGGTGGCCGTGGCGGCGGCGGCACACAGGAGCATCATGCCGCATCGTCGAAACAAGGTGTGCAGAGTATGAGATTGTTCAGTGTTCAAAACGGATACCCTCCTAAAAGGTCATTTCTCAGCGGCGCGGTTTGTGCCGCCGGGTCGTTCCCCGCCGGGGGAGTATTGGGGCTGCCTTCTCCGCCGGAAACCAGACGGGAAGCGCTGCCGGAAGGGAAAAAGCAGCTTGTAACTTTTGTTACCAGGTGAAAAACCGTTCTTAGTATACACCTATGCCCCACTTTTGTCAAGTATCCACTGTAAAACCAGTACAACCGCCCCCACTTTAGACCGTTTTGGACAGAAAGCGCCAGGAAGGGTCTGGAAGAAAAAGCTACAAAATAGTTACAAAATGGTAACGCAATGTCGAAAAAAGAAGGAAAAAAACTGCGTCAGCGGACGTCCTTCCGCCCCCGCAGATAAAGAAAACGGGAAGCCTCCGCTCCCCGTTCCTTGTACGTGCGCCGCACTTATTCCGCCAAATGGAACCGCAGCTCCGTGGTATGGTCCCAGACCTCCCCCGGCCGCAGAATACAGGCGGGGAAATTCGCATGATGGGGGGTATCCGGAAACAGTTGGGTCTCCAGGCAGAAGGCCCAGCGTTTCCCATAGCGCGCGCCGTCCTTTCCGGCGGGGCAGCCGTCCAGATAGTTGCCGGAGTAAAACTGAACGCCCGGCAGCGTAGTCCATACCTCCAGGGAAATTCCTGTGGCGGGGCTGAAGGCCCGGGCGGCAGGACGAAGCGTCCCCGCAGGGCCGTTGACCGCCCAGTTGTGGTCGTAACCCCCGGCATTGCGAAGCTGCTGGAAATCTCCGTCAATGCCCGCGCCAATGACCGTGGGCTGCCGCAGGTCCATAGGCGTTCCCTCCACCGGGGCAAGCTGGCCGGTGGGAATGGAGGCGGCGTCCGAGGGCGTATAGAAATCCGCCAGAATCTGTATGGTCTGGTCCAGAACCGGGCCGCTGGCGTGGCCGCTCAGGTTAAAGTAGGCGTGGTTGGTGAGATTGCAGGGAGTCGCCCGGCTGCTCTCCGCCTGATAACGAATGCGCAGCCCCTCCGGGGTCAGCGTGTAGGTCACCCGCACCGTCAGGGTTCCGGGATAGCCCTCCTGCCCGTCCGGGCTGGTCAGAGACAGGGTCAGGGAGTGGTCTGTGGCCTCCTCCGCCGTCCAAACCTGCTTGTCAAAGCCCAGCCTTCCGCCATGAAGGTGGTTGGGACCGTCGTTGGCCGCCAGGGGATAGGTCTGGTTCTCCAGAGAGAAGGCGCTGCCGCCGATGCGATTGGCATAGCGGCCAATGAGCGCCCCCAGGTACTTGTCCTGCCGCCGGTAGTCCTCCAAGGTGTCGAAGCCCAGGAGCACGTCCACCGTACGCGCCCGCCCCGGCGCCCGCAGCGCCCGCAGCGCTCCGCCATAGGTAAGAATGTCACAGCTGAGCGCTCCGGCCTCCAGGGTGTACTGTTCCACCGCTGTGCCGTCCGGCATGACGCCGAAGGGAATTTTTCTGACCATATGTCCGCCCTCCTTTTAGTTCTGTCCGTAGTAAGCGCCGGGACCGTGCTTCCGCAGATAGTGTTTGTCCAGCAGCTCCTGCTGCATGGGAGGCAGGTTCGGCTCCAGCATGAGGGCGTGGAAATCCAGGAAGGCCACTTCCTCCAGCACCACCGCGTTGTGGACCGCGTCGAAAGGGTCCTTGCCCCAGGCGAAGGGGCCGTGGCTGTGGACCAGCACCGCCGGCACCTGGGCAGGGTCTATGCCCCGGCTGAGGAAGGTATCAACGATGACGCTGCCCGTCTCCAGCTCGTACCGGCCGGCAATCTCCTCCGGGGTCATCTTTCGGGTACAGGGAATTTCACCGTAGAAATAGTCCCCCTGGGTGGTTCCCATGGCGGGGATGCCCCGTCCGGCCTGCGCAAAGGAGGTTGCCCAGCGGCTGTGGGTGTGAACAATGCCCCCCAAGGCCGGGAAGGCCTTGTACAGGGCCAGATGCGTGCCGGTATCACTGGAGGGCTTGTAATTCCCCTCCACCCGGTTTCCCTCCAGGTCCAGCACGGTCATGTCCTCCGGCTTCATGCCATCGTACTCTACGCCGGAGGGCTTGATTACCACCAGTCCCCTCTCCCGGTCAATGCCGGAAACATTGCCCCAGGTGAAGGTAACCAACCCGTACTTGGGCAGCAGGAGGTTGGCCTCGCAGACTTGTTTTTTCAGTTCTTCTAACATAGCCCTTTCCCCTTTCCATGTCGAACACACAGCAGCCGAAAAAAGACTGCCGCGCTTCGCTTTATTCATAGCCGCCTCTTAAGCGCAGCGCCGGGCTCCGGTCCGGACGCGCTGCGGCTCAAGCCTTTTTTATCATACATCCTGCCGCCCAGGCCGTCAAGGCCGGTTTTCAAACAGACTCCAGCGCGTCAGGCGGAACGCTTCGGATTTGCTTCCCTGCCGCCGTCCGCTTCTGTCCTCTGGAATACGACGGGAAACAGCGGGCAGACTATTCCTGGGAAACTTCCCGCGCTTCCCGGCGGAGATTCACATATTCCCGGGGATTGCAGTGGAATTCCCGCTTGAAAGCCTTCAAATAGTTGGAGTAATCCTGAAAACCACCGTCCAGATATGCGGCGGTCACCGTTGCGCCGTTCCGCAGCATCTCCCCGGAGATGGATACCCGTTTCTTGATGATGTACTGGTAAATGCTCATGCCCGTAAAGCGCTTGAACGGTTTGCTCAGATAAAACTTGCTGATGTAAAAGCGGCTGGCAATCCGGTCCAGGGACAGGTCCGACGCAAGGTTTTCGTTGATATACTCCAGAATACCGTTAATCTTTCCGCTCTCCGTCACGTCCTCCCGGAGGAACTCCGGCGTATCGAAACAGCAGCGGCAGACCTCCGCCAAAAACGCAAACAGGCAGGCGCACACCAGCGTATAGCTGCCCGGCTGTTCTGGGCGCTGGAAATCTGCGCACAGAGGTTCCGCATCCGAATCAGGCGGCTTTGGCTGGGCCGGACACGGCGGATTTCCCCCTTCCCGTCTCGCCTCCGGCGGAAAATCTTTTGCCGTCAAATGCGGGATCACCGTCCCGTTTTCACTCAAAAACCGGAAGGAGAATGGTTTTTATGAAATGTTTCTTGAGAGGATTCGCGGCCTCGCTCTGCGCGCTTCTTCTGACAGCGTCCCTGACCGGCTGCGGCGGACAGAACCGGCGCATCATCCGCATAGGCCATAACCAGGCCTCCAGCCACCCGACAAATCTTGCCCTGCTGGCCTTTGAGGCGTTTATCGAGGACCGGCTGGGCAGCCGCTACGACGTGGAGGTCTATCCCAGCGAGCTCCTGGGCTCCCAGACAGACATGGTCCAGCTGACCCAGACCGGGGCCATTGACTTCTGCGTCGCCAGCAACTCCATCCTAGAGACCTTTTCCAGAAACTACACCCTCTTCAACCTGCCCTACCTCTTCGTCTCCGCCGGGGCCTACCAGCAGGCCATGGATGACCCGGCCATCACCGGCCCCATCTTTGCATCCACCCGGCAGGCCGGATTTCAGGCGGTGACCTGGCTGGACGCGGGCACCCGGAATTTCTACACCGTAGACACGCCAATCGAGTCCCCCGCCGACCTGAAGGGCTTGAAAATCCGCGTCCAGCAGTCCCCCACCAACGTGACCATGATGAACCTTCTGGGAGGCTCCGCCGCCCCTATGGGCTTCGGCGAGGTCTATACCGCCCTCCAATCCAAAGTCATTGACGGCGCGGAGAACAACGAGCTGGCCCTGACCTCCAACGGCCACGGGGA
>JAAWLO010000071.1 GCA_022797935.1 Oscillibacter sp.
ATCAGAAAATCAGGGTGTCGCATGATGCACCTGATTTTCTCATATTGATCGGAAAAGCGTCAAGAGGGTGTCACATTTGGACGCCCTCTTTTTGGGGTCAAGATCGTACCATATCCGTCCCTGCCATGGAAGATATTAGGGAAATAAGCGGCTTATGAACGGAGGAATGGACTCCCACCGCCCCCGGCGGCGGAACTGCAAGCATCGCATTTTGATGTCAAAACGCCACTTGCAGGGAAATGCCCTGGCCCCGATGCCGCCTGCGGGCGGAAGCTAGAACGAAGACTTCCCCAAACTCACCGAGCAACGAGAGGAGTGAATCCCACGAAGAAACAAACTCACCGCACCTGCGTCCGCATGGGCGTGAAAGAATATGAGCTTTTGAAAAAGAAGAGCGCAGCTGTCGGACTGTCCGCCAATGCTTGGCTAATGTTCCAGCTGAACACCAACCGGCCTACCCCGTACCAGGAGCAGGAAACCTGGAAGTTGATCCGATTCATGGATCCGTCAGGCCGGGAAATCAACGCAATTGCCAAGGAATATAACAGCGGCTACGGCGCAGAAAAGGAACTCCTTCGGGTCGTCCAGCTCCTTTGCGGCATCTTTGAGCGTATTCATGCCCTGAGAAAGGAGGGGTGCCTCTATGCGCGGCAAACGAATGAAGGCTAAGCCTAGGAAAGCCACGATGGACAACAGCCGAAACCTCTCCGTTTGTATGACGGAAGAGGACTATCAGCGGTTAAAGCGATATCTGGATTGAACTCGGCTCGGGTCTACGGCCTATTTTCGCTACCTGATTCTGGAAGCGCATTTAAAAAGCCGCTCCCGAGAGATGAGCTATGCCCTGCACGCCAGTCTTAACAAAATTTACTTCAACGTACATCAGGCTATCCGGCGCCAAAGAGCCAAAGAGCTGGACGCCGGAGCTGTCGCCAAAATGGATTATTCAATCGACAGGCTCTGCGAGGAGGTCGGTCTCCTGGTGAGTCAAAAATAGCCCCTCTCCGCCCCTGTGGGGCCCGTGTGAGCCACACAGGCACGCGTGGGTCCCACAACCCTATACATGGAAACAAACGCTCCAGTGAGCACACATATAGGTATATAAAATTATTCTTACTGCTGAAATCCAATCGGCCAAACTGTCACGAAGGGAGGCATCGGCCATAGACAAGCTGATTCACCCGCCCTTTTTCTGAACATCTCCGCGCATAAGAAGCGTGGAAAGTGAGGAAAATACTTCCAATTATTCACAGAGAAAGGACGGGATATCCCAGTTGGAAATCAATACCCATCAAGAAAGCAAGCTAGTGGACATCTGGCTCTCACACAAGGACCAGTCCAGCCAAGATATACAAAAGCGCCTGCAAAGCATATACCGCAGGTGCGCGGAAGAAAAATACACCGTGGCGGTGTTTTGCTCCGGCCAACAGGACCTGGCGGAGGAGACCAGCGCCCTGCTTCAATATAATCGCCGCCGCTCCGCCGAGAGGGCCGTCCAGCGGGAGAAAGCCCGGAAGCGGCAGGTATCCCGGTGAGGAACGCCGGGCAGCACAAACCTGTCCGGCGATTCCGGTTGCGTTTTGTCGTGGACTGTGATACAATATTATCTGTTAATTAGGAATAGAGATTAATATAATTTGACAAAGGACTGCAAGCCTATGACCGAACGCTTTGACATCGCCGGCTACTGCCGCATCTCCGTGGACGAGGAGCTGGACCGGGACAACACCTCCATCGAGAACCAGAAGGCCATCATCGAGGACTTCGTGAGGCAGAAGTTTCCCGACTCCACCCTGACTTTCTTCGAGGACCGGGACAAGTCCGGCTACACCTTCGAGCAGCGGGAGGGCTACCAGTCCATGCGGCGGGAACTGATGAACCGTCAAAAAGACATCCTCATCGTCAAGGACTTCTCCCGCTTCTCCCGCCGCAACAGCCGGGGACTGGTGGAGCTGGAGGACCTGCGGGACGCGGGGGTCCGCATCATCTCCATCGGGGACGGCATCGACTTCCCCAACGACGACGACTGGCTGAAAATTCAGTTCCAGTTCCTCATCAACGAGATGCCAGTCACCGACACCAGCAAAAAGGTGAAGTCCGTCATCAAGCGCCGCCAGCAGGACGGCAAGTGGATTTGCGCCGCCCCCTATGGGTACATTGTCAACAAGCGCCAGGAGTTCGAGATCGTCCCCACAGAGGCGGAGGTGGTCCGGAGAATCTTCCAGCTCTACATCGACGGCTGGGGCTATAAAAAAATTGCCAACCAGCTCACGGATGAGGGCGTCCCCACCCCCCGCATGGCGGAACGGGACCGGAAGGAGGCCGCCGGGGAGGCGTACAAGCGGACCGTTAAGCCCGCCTGGGCCATCGTGACCGTGCAGGGCATCATCGACAACGATTTCTACATCGGAACCTTACGCCAAGGGAAATACACCCGCAAAAAGATCAACGGCAAGGAAGTCAAGCGGAACGAGCTGGAGCACATCGTTATCGAGCGGCACCATCAGGAAATCATCGACTACCGTACCTTCGCCACGGCGAAGGCCCTCCGGGATTCTCGCTCTACTTCTCACTACCGGGGGCAGAAGAAGTATGACAACGTCTACTCCGGCTTCCTGGAGTGCGGCGACTGCGGGTCCCCCATGTTTGCCATGAGCCGCCGGGACATCCGGGACGCCTACCGCTGCGGGGAATACCACAAGCGGGGGCTCAAGGCCTGCACCAGCCACCATATCCGGGTAGACAAGCTGGATGAGCTGCTGAAACTTTATGTGCGGAAGGTCAAGGACAACTCTGCCGCTATGCTGGACCGTCTCAACGCGGACCTCGCCAAGGAAACGGAGGATGTGGCCGAGACGGAGCAGAGCGCCGTCAATCTGGAGGCAGTCCTAACAGACCTCCAGGGGGAGTTGAAAGCCACCAAGCGCCAGCGCATCCGGGACATCATGAAGCATCCGGACCGGGAGGAGGTCCTGGAGGAAACCTATGATGAGCTGGAGAGCGACCTTATCCGCCGCATCGAGGGCCTGCAAAACCAGATTGCCATGACGGTAGACAAGCGGAACACCATCATCCAGGTGAACCGGACCGCCAAGACGGCCCTGGAGGTCTTTGACGACATCCTGGCCAAACCCAAGCTGGATCGGAATGATCTCCAGCTCATTATTCAGAAGATCAAGGTCTATGAGGACCATATCGAGGTGCTGCTGAAAGCAGACGTGGACGCCCTGCTCCGCTCCGATGATTGGGAGGAGAGCCCCACCGTCGCTGCCATGGCCCCCGCCTCCATCCCCTTGGAGGCTCAACCCTATGAGATTCAGATTACCCAGGAGAGCGACCGCCGCCGGGGGAAGGTTTTCACTGTCAAGGTTATCAGTGACGGCGACCCCCTGGAGATTTACACCAGCCGGGACGGAGAGGTTATTTTTAAGAAATATTCTCTGCTGGGCGGTGTGGAGGACTTTGCGGGGCAGCTCTGCGAGACCATGAGCCGCTCCACCGGCAGCATCTGCGCCGTGACGGACCGGGATACGGTAATCTCCGTGGCCGGAGGCGGCAAGCGGGAGCTGCTGGGCAAGCGCATTACCCCGGAGCTGGAGCGGGTCATGGAGAGCCGCCGGATTTACCAGTTTTCCGGCGAGGGGGACGCCATCCCCGTCTGCGACGGCAGCGACAAGCTGCTCACCAACGTGGCCGCGCCCATCCTCTCGGAGGGGGACCTGCTGGGGCTGGTGCTGTTTGTGGGAACCGCCCCCGGCGTGGCCACTGGCGAGGCGGAATATAAGCTGGCTCAGACCATTGCCGCCTTTTTGGGAAGGCACATGGAGAGCTGAAAACAGGAAGAAGCGGACGTCCCCAGGGGGATGTCCGCCTCTTGTTCATACCTGGAAAAAGACTTGCAATGACGCCGCATTTCTGTTATACTCGACATGAAAAACAAAAATGCGGCAGCTTGCGGGTGTTCGGGCACCCACAAGCCTGCACAGGTGTCCAACCACCTACACAACGGTTTCACCGCACCGCAAAGGGTATTATACGGCAAAATGGCCTTCCACGCAAGGGCCTTTTGCCTTTGTACGTTTGCGCCGGTCCAGTTTGCCGCTCTGTACGCTGTGTAGGGATTCAAACCTGCACGGCGTTTTTGTTTTTCACCCGGCGGTCAGGGGGTTTTTGCGCCCCTTGTGCCGCTGTGGTGAAAACCATCAGACAGGAGGAAAGCATTTGGACAAGGAACTGCAAAATCTGTATGTTGTCGCAAGAAGAGCCAGGGAAGATTTCAATAGCCGTCTGGCGGCCCAGTATTACGACCGGATTTTGCAAAAGCAGCCCATGAGCTGGGAAGCGTACTTTTATGCAACCTATTTCTCACTTTGCAGCTTCACAATTTTGGAGATCCCGCGTACCGCCCAGACCATGAGAAAGTGTCTCGGCAATACCTTCGTGCTGATTCGGGACCATGTGGAGGACGAGGCGGAGCAGAACGCGGCTGTATGCGAAGCGGCGTCTTCCTGCCAGGCCCTGGCCTCCATGCTGGACGGCGGCGCAGTGCTGTATTACCAGCATTTGGACCCCGGCAAGCAGCAGCGCTTTCAGGATGTTTTTCAGATGTCCCGCATAGAGGTTGCCTATTTTTTGCGGGATCTGGGAGATTTGGTCAACTGTGTATTTGAGGAATGTATGGACCTCAAAGGCCACGCCCTGGAGGCCTGGTGGACCGTGGTGAAGCGGATGGACCACCTGGGGCAGATGATTGGGTACAGCAAGGAGGCCCGGGAACTAATCAGCAGCATGGAACAGCGGATGCAGAGCACAAGAGCAGCCATGCCCGCCTTCCCCTATCCAGCCGGAACGCCGTAAGACGCGTTCCGGCGTCTTTTTTCCCTGCCTGCCGGAGGCCGGGCGCCCTGTACCGGCTCGAAAAACAGATCCCATACTACCCGAAAGGTTTGCGGTTTTTGGTCTGGATATCCCGCAGTTTCAAAGGTGCTTGACCCTTGTTCGGGCCTGGAAAAAGACTTGCAATAGTGCCGCATTTCTGTTATACTCGACATGAAAAACAAAAATGCGGCAGCTTGCGGGTGCGGCAACACCCGCAAGCCTGTACAGGTGCAAACCCACCTACACAACGGTTTTAACCGCACCGCAAGGGGTATTATACGATGAAACGGCCTTTCTTGCAAGGGCCTTTTCGTCATACCCTGCGGCTGAACGAAACCGCCGCTTCCCGCGTCGTGTAGGGCATCAGACCTGCGCGGCGTTTTTGTTTTTCACCCGGCGGTCAGGGGGTCTTCGTGCCCCTTGTGCCGCTGTGGTGAAGACAACAAAAGGGAGGAATCGTTTATGATTATGCGGAAAGTGTCCCCGGGACACGAGACTTACCAGTCGGGCTCCACCAACAAAGTTTGGGTAGAGCGGCCAAACAGCGCCGGAGGCGTCAGCGTCCGTTTCAGCTATCGGAATGACAGCACGAAGAACATCAAGTATGTGACCTTCACGGTTGTTCCTTACAATGCGGTGAAGGACGTCCAAAGATGTACAACCAGGCGCCAGTCCGAGATGCATCTGAGGGTGACCGGCCCGATCAATGCCGGAAACACCGGCAGCTGCACCTTCGAGAACGTGTGGTACAATTCGACCATCTGCACGGTAGAGCTGAGGAAAATTGAGTTGGAGTACATGGACGGCAGCACAGAAACCCTTGCCGGGCCGGACATCCGCTATGAGGATCCGCCGAAACCCAGCACTGGCTGCTATGTCGCAACCGCCGTGTATGGCTCCTATGACTGTCCCCAGGTCTGGACCCTCCGCCGGTTCCGGGACGGCGCTCTGGCGGGGAGCTGGTATGGCCGCGCTTTCATCCGGACTTATTATGCCCTCAGTCCCACGCTCGTGCGCTGGTTTGGCCAGTCGAAGTGGTTCCGCCGTCTCTGGCGGAGGCCCCTGGACCGCCTGGTGGCACGGCTCCAGGCCCAGGGTGTGGCGGATACCCCTTACCGGGACCAGCCCTGGTAATCACAGCTGCACGGCGGGAGAGCCTATTCTCCCGCCGTCTTCTTTTCGCCAACAACCCAAACCGTCCCTGTCTCTCGGGAGAAGACATCCTACAACCTTGTAGAAATAATACCACGTGAACCCTCCGGATTTTGTGCGTTTTTCGCCTTGACATCTACCCGCCTCAGGTGTACACTTTGACGCAACAAAGCAATACAGCAAACAGCGTTGATGGAGAAAAGTACCGCGGGCGTTCCGTTCCAGTGAGCGGGGGACAGTGCGAACCCCGTACCAAGAACCTGCGGGAAGAACACTCCGAAGCTCCAAACTGAACCCGGGGAAGCCCCGGCAGTAGGTGCGGCGGCCTGCGGCCGTTACCCCGCACGGGCTTGTTGGAGCCTTGAAGGTGACCGGTCCCGGTTTGGCGGGGCGGTAAGTTAGGTGGCACCGCGGATAGCAGCTATTCGTCCTAATCATTAGGAGATAGCTGCGTTTTTGTTTTTCCGCCCGGATTTCCAAGCGGAAAACGATGTTTTTTTTGGAGGTGTTCCTATGTGTTCCATCATGGGCTTTGAAACGAAAACCCTGTCCAAAGAAGAAATTCAGCCCTTCTTCGACCGGACCCGCTCCCGAGGGCCCGACTGCTCGCAGCTGCTGGAAACTCCTTCCGGCTGGCTTGGATTCCACCGGCTGGCCATTATGGGCCTCTCCCCGGAGGGGATGCAGCCCTTCCGGCTGGGAAACGACGCACTGGTCTGCAACGGCGAGATTTACGGTTTCCGCGCCTTGAAGCGGCAGCTTCAGGAAAAGGGCTATTCCTTCCAAAGCGGCAGTGACTGCGAAATTCTGCTGCCCCTCTACCGGGAGTACGGTCTGGACCTGTTTGCCCGGCTGGACGCGGAATTCGCCCTGGTACTCTACGATTCCCAGAGGGATTCCCTCCTGGCCGCCCGGGACCCCATCGGCATCCGGCCCCTCTATT
This sequence comes from Oscillibacter sp., assembly GCA_022797935.1. GTDB lineage: Bacteria > Bacillota > Clostridia > Oscillospirales > Oscillospiraceae > Oscillibacter. The sequence continues at coordinate 6,974 of JAAWLO010000071.1, forward strand.
ACGGTTATGACCGGTCCGGGGGCATCGTCTTCGCCAGCGAGGCCAAGAACCTGGTGGGCCTGTGCAAGGAGATTCGCCCCTTTCCCCCGGGGCACTACTACGCCGAAGGACAGTTCGTCCGCTACGCCAAGCTGACCGTCCAGGGGGCGTACTGCCGGGATGGCCTGGAGACTGCCTGCCGGAAAATCCGCGACAAGCTCATCGCCGCCGTTGACAAGCGTCTGGACGCCGACGCGCCCCTGGGCTTTCTCCTCTCCGGCGGGCTGGACTCCAGTCTGGTCTGCGCCATCTCCTCTGTGGTGCTGGGAAAGAAAATCCGCACCTTTGCCATTGGCATGGACAAGGACGCTATTGACCTCAAATACGCCCGGGAGGCGGCGGATTTTCTGGGGGCGGACCACACCGAGGTCTTCATGACCCGGGAGGAGGTGCTGGCTTCCCTGGAGGAGGTGGTGGCCCTGCTTGGCACCTGGGACATCACCACCATCCGGGCCAGCATGGGCATGTACCTGTGCTGCAAGGCCATCCATGAACAGACAGACGTCCGGGTACTGCTGACCGGAGAGGTCTCTGACGAGCTTTTCGGCTATAAGTATACCGACTTCGCCCCCAGCGCGGAGGCCTTCCAGCAGGAGGCCAACAAGCGGGTGGAGGAGCTCCACTGCTACGATGTTCTCCGGGCGGACCGCTGCATTTCCGTCAACTCCCTGGAGGCCCGGGTGCCCTTCGGGGATTTGGACTTCGTGAAGTACGTCATGTCCCTGGACCCGGCCCTGAAGCAGAACACCTACGGCATGGGCAAGTACCTGCTGCGCCGCGCCTTCGAGAAGGACCGCCTGCTTCCCGAGGGCATCCTCTGGCGGCAGAAGGCCGCGTTTTCTGACGCCGTGGGCCACTCCATGGTGGACGACCTGAAGGCTTACGCGGAGGAAAAGTACACGGACGGCGAGTTCGAGACCCTGCGGCACAAGTACGATTACCACTGCCCGCCCTTCACCAAGGAGAGCCTGCTGTACCGGCAGCTCTTCGAGAAGCACTATCCCGGTCAGGCGGCTATGATTCCCGCTTTCTGGATGCCCAACCAGGCCTGGGAGGGCTGCGGCGTGGACGACCCCTCCGCCCGGGTTCTGAGCAACTACGGTGACAGCGGTCAATGATTGGCCCTTCCCGGGGCTGAAGTTTAGCGGGATTGCCCATTGCGCCGGCGCGCAAATCCAGATACCATATTAGGAAGCAAATGAGGAGGACAACACTATGAGCACAACGCGAACGCTCCCAGAGCTCTTTGGAAGCCGGGTATTCAACGAGGAGACCATGAAGGACCGCCTCTCCCCCGCCTCGTACGGCGCGTGGAAGAAGTGTGTCACCGAAGGAACTACCCTGGACATCTCCACCGCCAACGAGATTGCCGAGGCCATGAAGCAATGGGCCGTGGAGCGGGGCGCCACCCATTTCACGCACTGGTTCCAGCCCATGACCGGCGTCACCGCTGAAAAGCACGACAGCTTCATCAACCCCATCGGCGGCGGAAAGGTCATGATGGAATTCTCCGGCAAGGAGCTGGTCCGGGGCGAGCCGGACGCCTCCTCCTTCCCCTCCGGCGGCCTCCGCGCCACCTTTGAGGCCCGGGGCTATACCGCCTGGGACCCCACCGCCTTCGCCTTCCTGAAAGAGGGCTCCCTGTGCATCCCCACGATCTTCTGTTCCTACTCGGGCCACGCCCTGGATAAGAAGACGCCCCTTCTGCGCTCCATGGAGGAGGTCAGCCGCCAGGCGGTGCGGATTCTCCGCCTCTTCGGCGACACGGAGACCCACCGGGTCACCGCCCAGGTGGGCGCGGAGCAGGAGTATTTCCTCATTGACAAGCAGCTGTTCAACCGGAGGAAGGACTTGCGCATGACCGGGCGGACCCTCTTCGGCGCCAAGCCTCCCCGGGGCCAGGAGCTGGAGGACCACTATTTCGGCGCCATCAAGCCCCGGGTGGCGGCTTACATGAAGGAGCTGGATGAGACCCTTTGGGCCCTGGGGGTACTCTCCAAGACGAAGCACAACGAGGTGGCGCCCTCCCAGCACGAGATGGCGTCCATCTATACCGACGCCAACACCGCCTGCGACCAGAATCAGCTGGCCATGGAGGTCATGAAGAAAATCGCGGACCGCCACGGTCTGGTGTGCCTCCTCCACGAGAAGCCCTTTGCCGGGGTCAACGGCTCCGGCAAGCACGACAACTGGTCTCTGGGCACCGACACCGGGAAAAATCTCTTCCGCCCCGGGTCCACCCCCAGCCAGAATGCCCGGTTCCTTCTGTTCCTGGCGGCCTTTGTCAAGGGCGTGGACGACTACCAGGATTTCCTCCGGGCCACGGTGGCCTTCCCCGGCAATGACCACCGCCTGGGCGCTCAGGAAGCCCCTCCGGCCGTGCTCTCCATCTTCCTGGGGGACGACCTCAGCGCCGTAGTGGAGTCCATCATCCAGGGCACCCGTCATACCGACGCCGGGAAGCGCACCCTGGAGATTGGCGTGGACGTCCTCCCCTCCATCCGCCAGGACACCACGGACCGGAACCGCACCTCTCCCATGGCCTTCACCGGCAACAAGTTCGAGTTCCGGATGCCCGGGTCCTCCATGTCCGTCTCCGGGCCCAACATTGCCCTGAATACCATTATGGCCGAGGAGCTGAAGCAGTTTGCCGACCAGCTGGAGTCCTCCGCCGATTTCCAGGGGGACCTTCAGAAGCTGATCCGGCAGGTCTTCACGGAGCATCAGCGCATCATCTTCAACGGCAACGGCTATGACGGCAACTGGATTGCCGAGGCGGAGCGCCGGGGACTCTCCAACCTCAAGTCCGCCGCCGACGCACTTCCCGCCTATATAGCGCCCAAGAATGTGGATCTCTTTGTCAAGCACGGCATCTACACAAAAGAAGAGGTCCAGGCCCGGTATGAAATCCATGTGGAGAACTACACCACGGTGCTCTCCATTGAGGCCAGCACCATGATCGACATGATTCGCCACGAGATTCTTCCCGCCGTCTCCGGCTATGCCGCGGAACTCTGTGCCCGGGCCGCCGGGAAACAGGCCGTGGGGGCCTCCTGCCGCTACGAGACCAGCACCGCCCAGCGGCTCTCCGCCCTGACGGACACCCTGCTGGACGCCTGCGCCAAGCTGGAAAGCGATCTGGCCGCCGTGCCCTTCGGCCCGGAGCGGGCCATGCGCTATTGTCACGACGTATTGGTTCCCGATATGGCCGCCGCCCGGGAGACCGCCGACCAGCTGGAAACCCTCACCGCCGGGAATGCCTGGCCCTTCCCTGTTTATGCGGACCTGCTGTTCTCCGTCTGAACGCCGGAGATCCCAAGAAAAAAATCCCGCACCGGCACAGGCCGGTGCGGGGTTTTCCGTTGTTCAGCTGCGTCCTGCCCAGTCCGTCATCAGCAGGACCGGCAGGGTCCAGAGGAGCAGGAACAGCTCCAGGCCCAGGGGCGTCAGCAGGTCATAGGCTCCCAGACTGGTAAAATAAAAGGCCAGCAAGGCCCCGGCCCAGCTCCCCAGCAGAGACAGGATGGCCGCCCGGCGCACGGCCTTGCACAGCCGCAGGCTGCCCGCCACGGTCTCGGCATAGGGCAGCAGGCCCTCCCGGAACAGCAGGGCCCGGGGCAGGTCCCGGTCCTTTTCCGCCTCGCTGAGAGCAATGCGCTCAGACAGGTCCGGGAACTCCATCCGGACGCTTTTGCCGAATTTCCGCCGGATGAGAGCGGGGGTGATGTTGGGGTCCCGGGAGGCCAGAATGGGCAGAATCCGGCTGCGGCGCATCATCCGCAGGGCGAAGTCCACGTTGTCCGACGGGTTGTATTTCACGGCAAACACGGCGGTCAGCCGCCGGTCCACCGCCAGGAAGACGCCGGTCTTCAGGTTGATGTCCGCAGGGAGGCGTACCTCCATTTTCCGCAGGAAGGAGGCGGTCCCCATCAGTACGGTTTCCCCGTGGATGATGCCGGAGCAGCCGCCTTCCTCGTAGAAGCTGAAGTCGTCCACCGGCTCGTAGGAACCGCCCTCACTGCGGATAAGGCCGTTGAACAGCCGCTCCAGCCCAGAGCCCGAGGCCCGCGCCATGGAGGCCGCCAGGGAGATGGCCTGGACGCTCTCCTCCTCGAAATATTTCTGGCCGTTGAGCTGGATAGCGCCCGGGGGGAAGAGGTCCGTGTCTGTGACGATCATCCGCCGTTGGGCGCTGATTTTCTGGGCTCCGGACCAGCCGGCCACGGCGCAGCCTGTTTTTTGCAGGTGCGCCGCCAGCTTGGACCAGGGCAGGGCCCAGCACAGGGGCAAAGAGAAGGTGCCTGCCGCCAGGAGGATGGCGGAGAGATTCAGAAGGAAATCGGCTTTCCGGCCCTGGCCGATGGAGCTCAGTCCCGCGAAGACAAAGGAGGCCGCCAGATAGATTGGCAGCAGGGCTGTCTGCCAGAGGGAGGCGAAATCACTGCGGACGGCGGTGGTGTAGAAGCCGGGAACGGAACCCCGCTGTTTGCAGGCCCCGCTGTGGGTGTTTGTCACCAGATAGGGGGGGTCGCCGTCCAGGGAGGCAGCCCGGAACATGTCGTAATTTCCCCGGCTCTCCCGGCGGACGCCCCATTGGGCAAAGACCAGGGCCAGACAGCTGACTGCCGCATAGGGCGTGACGTCACTGCGGGTTTTGGATACCAGGCGGCACAGACAGTCTGCCGCCGAGACCAGAACGGCCAGAGAGACCAGCAGCTCTGCGGTGCAGCGCTTTCGGAGAAGGGTGGAGGCGGCCTTCAGGAACACATGGCGGCAGAGGAGGGCTGTGAGTCCCAGGCAGACCAGCAGGACCGCGCATTGCAGCCGGGGCCCTTTGGACCAGTAAGGCAGGGAGAGGCCCGCCCGTTCGGCCAGAAGGACTGCCGTAGGAGGCAGGGCGGTGAGAAGGGGAAGGAGGAGGCTGTGTTTGCGGGCGATGTAAGATTGCCGGGCGGCCTGGGCAGCGTCCCAGAGATCCGGTTCCGGACCAATGGGTTCCGGGTCATACTCCGGTTCCGGTTCTGGCGGAGGGGGGAGTTCCTCCGTCTCCTGTTTCAGAGGACGGCGGGAGAAGAGTCCCCGGCGCGGCGGGGGAAGAATGGGTTCTGCCCGTTCCTCTTCCATTACCGCTTCCACGGTGCTGCCGACCACCTCCTCCAGAGAAATGGGCCGGGGAGAATGGGGCAGGTTCAGACGTTCCACGTCAATGGCCGCAGCGGCCTGGGCTTCCTGGACGGGATCCGGCGGCTGGGGTGCGGTGTCCGGCGGGGGTTCCGGCGGGGCGGGCGGGACTTCCTCCGGCGGCGGGGCGGAAGGACCGTCACCTGCCGGGAAGAAAAGGTCTTCCGGGGATGGATGCCCTGCCGGGATGTCCTCCGGGGCGGGCGTATCTGCCGGAGGGATGGCCGGAGCAGGCGGCGGGACCTCTGTCGGAGCGGGGATGACGGTTTTCGCCGGGGCGGCGGGTTCCGCTGGAGGAGCGGCGTCCGGCGGGTTTGTCTGGGGGGTCTCCGGAAGAGGGGGAGCGTCTGAGAGCGCCCCGCCGTATTCCGCCAGGATTTCCTCCAGGGAGAAGGTCTCGTCGGAAGGGGGGATGCCGGTGCCCGCCTTGGTGAGGGTGTCGTAGATGCTTTCGTCCTTGTTCGAGCGCATGATGTTCCTCCGGCTCAGGGGCGTGGGAGGCCCTTGAGGTTCTTGATGGTTGGGGATGAGGGGGATCAGGACTGGAGCCGCTGGCGCACGGCCTCGTAGAGGAGGATGGCGGCGGCGGCGGAAGCGTTGAGGGAGTTGAGTTTTCCCCGCATAGGGATGTGCAGGAGCAGGTCGCAGCTCTCGGAGACGAGGCGGCCCATGCCGTCCCCCTCGCTGCCGATTACGATGGCGGCAGGGCCCTTGAGGTCGGCGTCGTAAAGGGGAGTGGTTCCGTCTGCGGCGGTGCCGAAGACCCAGATGCCCTGTTCTTTCAGTTCTTTGAGGAGGGAGGGGAGATTGGGGACCCGGGCGACGGGGAGGTGCGCCACTGCGCCGGCGGAGGTTTTGGCTACCACGGCGGTCAGGCCGGCGCTGCGCCGTTTGGGGATGATGACGCCGTGAGCCCCGGCGCACTCGGCGGTACGGATGACGGCGCCCAGGTTGTGGGGGTCGGAGAGTTCATCGCAGATGACCAGGAGGGGGGGCTCGCCTTTGCGGGCGGCGGATTGAAGGATATCCTGGACGGAGGCGTATTCCCGGACGGCAGCCAGGGCGATCACGCCCTGATGGGCGTGGGTGCGGCTCATGGCGTCGAGTTTCCGGCGGTCGGCCTGAACGACGACGGTGCCGGCGGCCCGGGCTTTGGAGGCGATGTGACCGAGGGTCCGGTCGGGGTCGCCTTTTTGGAGGTAGATTTTATCAATGGCGATGTTGGCGCGCAGGGCCTCCATAACGGCGTTGCGGCCTTCGATCAAGCCGTCGGCGTCCTGGCAGGCGGAAGGGTGGTGGTCCATAGAGGGGCTCCTTTCTGGAACGAGAGGGCAAGGGCCTCGCGAAAAAAATGAGTTGATATAGGTTATAGTATAGCATAGGAAGGTCAGACAATAAAGTAGGAATTTACAGAAACTTCATGAAAAACCTAAGGTTCTTCTTGAGGCGGGAAAGCATCTGTGCTATACTCAAAGGAATCGAAGCCCGCGGCGTCGGAAATTCCACTCCATTACGCCGCCGCGGCGCGGCGGCATCCATTCCGTTCCATTTCCTCCGCCGCCAATCAAGAGGGGACTGCGGTCCCC
>JAAWLO010000072.1 GCA_022797935.1 Oscillibacter sp.
TAAATGCCTAGGCATTTAGGGACTGCGGGGGTTCCCCGCAGTCCCTGATAGTGCGTTGATTTCTTTCAGATTCCGACGTGTCAGAAGGGAGGTGCTGCAAATGGCTCCGCCTGACAGTTCGCCCGCCGCAGAGTAAGCGCCGGCAGCGGCGGGAACGAGAGAGGCGCGTTGGCAACCCATTGGAAACAGTGGGGACGCAAAGCTACGGGACTAAGGCTCTGGAAGTGCGGGAAAGATTCCAGACGCTACGTTCGCCGGGTTGCAAACGCAAACTGCCGGAAATGGCAGGACGCAAAGCTACAGGGGGCTAAGGCGGCGCAGTTTTCGCGCGGATACGGAACGCGGAAATGAATGTGACGCTATGCCAGCCCGGCCGCCGGATTCTTTGCATCCGAGCAATATGACCCGCAAAGAAAGGATCGCATCATGAAAACATTACAGAATTTGACTAAGCGGGGACTTGCAACTCTCCTTGCTTTGGCACTCTGCGTGGGGACGATGTCCCTCCCGGCAATGGCTGCCGAGCTTGACAGCCAGGAGCAGGACGAAGGCAGCTTCACGGTTGAGTTCGTTGCCGTCGATGAGGATGACAAGGAAGAAGACAAGGAAGACGAGACCCCGACGGAAGAAGAGGACTCCGATCAGACCGCAGACGAGTCCACTGAACAGGAGCCTTCCGAAGAGCCCGAAGAGGAATCCGAGGAAATCCCGGAGTTCCCCAGTGAGGGCACCGAGGAAGAGAAACAGGATTGGTTCCAGGAGAATGTGGACCGTCCTGAGCAGAGCCCGAGCGTAGACACTACCCCGGGTACGCCCGAGGATATTCCCGAGACTCCCGAGGTCCCTGAGACCCCGGAAACCCCCGTGGACCCCGAGACTCCTGAGAATCCCGAGACCCCCGTGGACCCCGAGACTCCTGAGAATCCCGAGGCCCCTGTGGACCCCGAGAATCCTGAGGCCCCCGTGGTTCCTGAGACTCCCGAGACTCCCGAGACTCCTGTGGTTCCTGAGAACCCGGAGACTCCTGTAGTTCCCGAAACTCCTTCGACTTCCGAAGAGCCGACCAACTGGAAGGTATTCTGGAATGACGAGACCAAGAGCTACGAGCTGACCTTTGAGATTGATGAGGACGCCGAAGGCGACCAGACCATCGACCTCACCAAGGCGCTGGAGCTGTTGAACAAGTACGCGCAGGATATCGAGAATGTTGAAAAGCCTGTAAAGCCTCTTGAGCCCAGTGGTGTGTCTGCTGAGGATATGGAGAAGTACGAGACTGAAAAGGCTGAATTCGACGCTTTTTACAACGAAGAGATCATTCCTTTTGTCATAATGGCTAATGATGAGAACTTTGTAAAAAATCACACGCTGGAAGAAATCGTTGAGGAGTTCAATTATTGGTCTTGGATGCATGGCATTGAAGCAAGCATTCCTGTAAAGCCTGAAGGCAGCGTCGACAAGGACTCTCCTGAATATGCGGATTATCTGAAAGAGCTGGAAGCTTACGAAAAGGCTCTGGAGGAATATAAGCGTCAGGAGAACGCCAACCTTCTTCAGCCCGGTGATATTCGCAAGTTCGCGATTTATCTGACCAGCAAGTCCGGCCACACCTACAAGTACAAGGATGGCAGCTTCACGCTGGCAACCCCGGACCTGTCGGGAAAGCCGGATCTGAATCCGGACGACATCAAGGGTTTTGACGGCCAGCTTCTCCCGAGTGGCGACAATGGTTATGCCGGAAGAGAAGAGACTTACAATGTAAGCAGTGGTCTTAAGCCTTTGCAGGACCTGTTGACGGGTGCGAATATTCCGCAGGATGAACTGTATCAGCACAAGAGCTTTGAAGACCTTCTGGAATGGGTAGCTACTCATGATAAGTTTGGTGGTATTGCCGCCTTGGAAGAGGTTACAAAGGCCTTAGGTGCTACGTATACCAAAGACGAGGGCAACTATCATTTTGAAGGCTTGGCGGATGGCGTCAGGAACTACCTTGTAAAGTACTACAGTGAGAAAGACGGAAAGGTTTATAAGGACCTGGACGAAGTATTCGCGCAGAGCAATACTGCCCGGAAAGATTTGAGTCATACTGACAATCAGGGTACTGCTGGTAAAGAGAATTGGACGATTGAGGGCGAAAAAATTGAGGTAACCTACGGCCCCAATTTCCTCTACAACAACTTCTATCAGAACCTGCTGTCCTTCCTTTATGGTGACGCAGAAGATATTGATAAGATGTTGGGTGGACAGACTGGAATGCAGACAGACAGTATGCATCCCGAGTTTGATCACGCTGACTGGAACAGCATGCTGGAAGAGCTGGGACTGGACTACAGTGTCGTGCTGGAGCAGTATATGGCTCACCAGAAAGCCTGGGAGGCGGCCAACGACTACTTCAAGCAGCTTCTGGAAGATGGTCTGAGTGTGAAGGACGCCACGGCGAAAGCCTTTACCATGGCTATCAACGTTGACGGTGGATTGACCAGCAATAGCTGGCAGTCTAGCAAATGGGGCTGGTACAACTCCATTCAGCTGGAGCAGATGGACATTGACTTCTCCCTGGATAAGGTGGACCAGAATGGTGAACTCATCACCAGCGACGAAACCGAGTTCAAGGTGTGGTACATTGACAAGGTCAAGGACGAAAACGGCGAAGAGCGCTCCGTCCAGATGTACTGCCAAATGGAAGAAGATGGCACCTATGTTTGGGTTGAGGACAGCAGCGCGGTTGTGAGAACTTCCGGCGGCAAGCTGGAGATTGACTATACCCTGATGAAGGATATTGTGTACTATCTCCAGGAGTCCAAAGCCCCCGAAGGCTACAGCGCGGATACCACGGTCTATGTCATCACCGACCAGGAAACCTATGACCAGCTGGCAGCCAGCGAGTCGACGGTGCTGGATAAGGATGGCAACTTGGTTGCTGACTTCCAGTTCATTGGAGGAACCAAGGAGAATGGTACGGACGGTGCTTACGAGGACAAGAATGGAGCAGTCTCTTGGTCTGTGAAGTTCGTGAACGCGGAAGCGGAAGTTCCGGTAATTCCCGAGGAGCCTGAGAAACCGGAGGTTCCCGAGGAGCCTAAGGACCCCGAGGACCCCGAAGATCCGGACCCCGACGATTCCGAAGACCCGGATCCCGATCCTGACCCGGATCCCGATCCCGACCCGGAGCCCACTCCCGATCCCGACCCGGAACTGCCCGACGAAGAAGTTCCTCTGACGGATGTTCCCGAAGAGGAGATTCTGGACGAGGAAGTTCCTCTGGCCGAGAAGCCCGAGGAGCTGGAAGAGGTTGAGCTTCCTGAAGAGGAAGTGCCTCTGGCGGATGTGCCCAAGACGGGCGATATTTCCGCTATGTGGTATGTCATGGGCGCTCTGTCCGCCTTTGGCCTGGCACTGCTGTCCCTGGTTGGAAAGCGGAAGGACGAGACCGTCTGAGCAAAAAGCAAAACCCCAAAGCCGGAGCCCCAGCGGGGCTCCGGCTCCATTTTTCGGATGTTCGGATGTGGGGTACCTCCCTGTCTGCGAATAAGCGGAAACAGGAAACCGCCGCCCAGAGGCCTGCCGGATCAATCGGAGGCTGTGGACGGCGGATTGTTTTGCGCGGTTCCGGAGGCGCTTGTGTCCGGATGGTCAGATAGGGTCCTGCTCTTCCTGAAACAGCGTGTCCCAGTAGCGGTAGCTCCATTCCACTTTTTCGTAGAGCTCATCCAGACGGTTTCCGGTGAGTTTTTCCATAATGCCCCGATGGCTTTCGGAAAAATAGGCGGCCGCGTCGTGCTGCAAAATCACTTCAATGGTTTTATACAAAAAGGATTCCGTGATTTTCATAATGCTGTCATAGAGCGTGACGACGGCAATGTTGTCCGTTGCCGCGGCCAGAGCCCGGTGAAAGGCCAGATCTTTTTTGGCAATGACGGAAATCTCATTCTCGCCGGCGGCAAGGTATTGTTCCAGGTCTTCCTGCAGCGCGTTGAGCTTGTCCCAGGTTTCCTCCGGCAGCTTCCGCCAGAACAGCTGCTGGAGAATGCCCTGGTCCAGGAGCTTGCGAAGTCCAATCAGCTCATGGTGGGCGCTTTCCTTTTGCAGAACGATTCCGTACAGCATGGGGTCCAGAATCTTGGGGGAGAATCCGTCCCGGACATAGGTTCCGTCCGCCCGGCGGATTTCCAGAATTCCATAGGCCTCCAGAATGCGGACGGCCTCCCGGACCGTGTTGCGCCCCACGCCGAAGGCTTTCACCAAATCGGCTTCTGTGGGAATTTTCATGCCGGGTTTGAGTGCTCCGCTCATGATTGCGCCTGTCAGCCGGGATACCACGCTGTCTACCACGGACCGGGTCCGAATCGGCGCCAGAAAATCGCCTCGTTCCATTTCGTTGTTCCTACCTTTTCTTTCTGCGGCGCCGCGGCTTAGGAAAAGGAATGTCCGGGGGGCTTATTCCTGCTCCCCGCCGACAGTGACCTGCATTTTTTCCTCATAATACCGCACAAGCGCAGCCTGATCTTCATGGATATAACCGTTGTCGTTCATCCAGTCCATCACATGAAGGACCACATCCGTCAGCGGCAGGTCCACGCCCAGGCGGTGAGCGTAGTGCTTGGCGTTGAGGATGTCCTTGCGGTGAACGGCAATCCGGGCTCCGGGCTCGAAATCCCGCCGGAGAAGCTTGGGTACCTTGTTGTCATACAGCGGTCCGCCTGCGAAGCCGCCTCTGGTGGCGTCGAACGTGGTTTGCAGGTCAATGCCCGCCTTGGCGGCGAAGGCGTAACCCTCGGCAATTGCCGTCAGAATTGCGCCGCCGATCAGGTTGTTGACCAGCTTGGTGGTGTCGCCGCTGCCGGGGCCTCCGGTGTACACCGGGGTTCCCATACAGTCCAGCACCGGCCTGACCTGTTCAAAAACCGCCTTGCCGCCGCCGGCCATGATGGAGAGGGTTCCTGCCTGGGCCATGGGATTTCCGCCGCTGACCGGCGCGTCCAGCAGGTGCAGGCCTGCCGCCTCCGCCTGAGCGGCCAGACGGATGATGATGTCCGGCGAAGCGGAGGAGAGATCGACGATGACCGTCCCCGGTTCGGACAGCCGGATGGCCTCTTCCACGGAGTGGATAATCGTCTCATGTGTGGGCAGCATCTGCAAAATCACGTCGCAGGTCCGGTAAATTTCCCCGGCGTCCGCCGCCGCAGTTCCGCCGCTCTCCCGGTAAAGCTGGAGCTGTTTGGGGCTGACGTCATAGCCAATCAGGGGGATATCCATTTTCCGCGCGACGTTTCCGGCCATGTGAAAGCCCATGACGCCAAGCCCCAGAAATCCAATTTTCTTCATGCTTATTATACCATACCTTTCAAAATATGCAAGGTGCAGACCACAGAAAGGAGGCCTGCACCTTTTTTGTTGTGCAGCGTGCCGTCAGGACAGCGCGTTGGGCAGCCACAGAGTGAAGGAAGGAACGTAAGAGACCAGGAGAAGAATGACCAGGGAAATCAGGAAGAAGGGGAGGCTGGCCTTGAAAGCGCCGCCCATGGAGGTCTTCCCCAGTTTGGTGCCCACCAGCAGGGATACGCCGACAGGAGGCGTGATGCAGCCGATATAGATGTTGATGCAGGTGAGGATGCCGAACTGGACCAAGTCAATGCCGAAGGAGTTCACCAGATTCAGCATCAAGGGAACCATCATGACGATGATGCAGTTGCCCTCCATCAGGCAGCCCAGCACCAGGAAGATGACGTTGATCATCAGCAGGATTACAAACTTGGAGGAGACAATGGAGGTCATAGCCTTCATGAACAGCTGAGGCAGCTGAGAGGAGATGACCACATAGGCGGAGGCCTTGGAGAGCCCCACCAGAATCATGATGGCCGCCACGGAAATGGTGGTTTCATAGAGGATGTCCAGCAGCCGCTTGAAGCTGACGGTGCGGTAGATAAAAAGGCCGACGATGGCGGCGTACAGGGCGGAGATTGCGGCGGCCTCGGAAACGGTGCAGATGCCCTTGAAGATCAGGCCCAGGACAATGATGGGCATGAACAGGGCCCAGATGCTGTCCTTCAGAATCAGCAGCTTCTGCCGGAAGGATGTTTTGGGCTGCTTGGACAGTTTCATCTTATAGCCGTAGTACAGCGTGTAGGCCAAAAAGCAGGCGGTGCAGAAGACGGCGGGCACAGCGGTAGCCATAAACAGCTGCTGAATGGAGCACTCGGTCAGGCTGGCATAGACCACCAGGGAGATGGAGGGGGGAATCATGGGTCCCAGCAGGGAAGAGCAGCTGGCGCAGGCCACGGAATAATCCCGGTCATAGCCCTCCTCCACCATAGCGGGCACCGTCATGCCGCCCACGGCGGCCACTGTGGCCACAGCGGAACCGGAGATTGCCCCAAAGAGGGCGGATGAAAGCACGGTTACGGAGGCGAGGCTTCCCCGCACCCGGCCCAGGGGGACGTTGGCGGCGGAGATGAGCTTTTGCGTGATGCCCTGGGCCATGATGTTGCCCGCCAGGATAAACAGGGGGATGCACAGCAAAGAGGCGGAGTTCATGCCCAGGAAGGTTTTCTGAGCCACGGCTTCAATGGGGAAGCCCGCCTGAAGCATGGCCGCCATAGTGGCAATGCCGATGGAGAGGTAGATGGGCAGGCCGAGAAAGGCCAGTACCAGCAGCAGAACAAATACGATAATACCAGCGTTCATAAGTCAGTCGCCCTCCTTTTCAAGGGGTTCCCGGCCGAGGAAGCGGGCAAAGTTTAGGGCGGCCGCCTCCACGGAAAACAGGATTACCAGAATCGCGCCAATGGGGAAGGAATAGTAGATGTCCCGCATCCGCAGGGGCAGGGTGGTGGACGCGCCGGTGGCGTGCTGAATCAGGCTGAGGCTGTACCAGAAAAAGACGCCCATGAACACAATTGCCGCCACAGAGCTGACGCCGGCAATGAGACTGCGGGTCTTTTTCGACAGGAAGGACAGCAGAAAGTCCACCTGCAGGTGGCTGTCCCGCCGGACGGCAATGGGAATGCCCAGGAAGACGCTGTAGATGCTGAGGTACAGGGACAGCTCCTCGCACCAGGGCTGGGCCTGCTGGAAAATGTAGCGCATGACGCACTGATAAACCATAATCAGCACAATGGCGGACAGAAGCAGAATCTCAAGAACCTTCAGCGCCTTCTGTACGCCGTTTAAAAAACGGGAATATTGAGTCAGCATAATAGGCAGCTCCTCATTTGATATTGGGAAAGGCAGGGCCCCGGTAGCGGGAGCCGCCGGAACCCTGTCCTTCATGTGCCCGCCGGACGCCCGGATTATTTCGCCGGGTCGGCGGCTTTGATCGCGTCTGCGTAAGTGAGCAGGTCGGGATACTTCTCCTCCAGGAAGCCGTCCAGAGCGGCCTGCCAGAGGGAGACGTCGGTGTCAATGAATTCGCAGCCGGCGGCCTCCACCTCGGGGCGGACCTCCTCGTTGGCCTGGAGAACCAGGTCGGTGCAGTACTTGCCGGCCTCCACGGCGGCTTCCTGAAGGATGGTCTGGTACTCCGCGGGCAGAGACTCGAAATAGCCCTTGTCCATGACGAAGGAGTCGGTGTTATAGACGTGCTGGGTTTCAATGATGTAGTCGCAGCACTCGTCCCAGCTGAGGCTGGCAATGTTGGTCAGGCCGTTTTCCGCGCCGTTGACGGTGCCCTGCTGAATGGCGGTGAACACCTCGCTGCCGCCCAGGGGAGTGGGGGTGGCGCCCAGCCAGGTCCAGGTGTCCAGGTAGATGGGAATCGTGGGCACGCGGAGCTTGAAGCCCTTTACGTCGTCGGGGGACGCAATGCGCTTATTGCTGCACATGACGCGGATGCCTTGGAGGCCGGCGCCCATGATGACCATATTGCACTCCTCACCCATCTTGGTGAGGATGTCCTGACCGACTTCACCTTCCCAGACGGTCCGCCAGTGCTCGACGCCGGAGTACATATAGGGCGCGGCTTCAATGTTGGCCAGGGTGGACAGGGAGGCCAGATTGCCGATGGATTCGTAGACAATGTTGCAGATGCCCAGGCTCAGGCCCTCCAGGCAGTCGGCGGTGTTGCCCAGGGAGGAGCTGGGGTACAGCTCCACCGTGATAGCGCCGCCGGTCTTCTCGCTGACGGTCTGCGCGAATACCTCGGCGGACTTGTAAACGGGGTCCGTCTCGCCGATGCTCAGGTGCATTTTCATGGTATAGGTCTCGCCGGAAGGCGCGCCGCCGGCGTTCTGGCTGCCGGAATCACCGGAGCTGCCGCTGCCGCCGCCGCATCCGGACAGCAGGGAAATACCCAGGGCCAGGCAGGTCAGGGCTGCAAAGATTCTTTTTTTCATCATAGTCCTCCTAAAAATGATCGTTTATGACGGCATTGCTGCCAGGGACTCAAATGGTTTCGGGAAAGAGCACCGGCACCGTTTTGACAGGGTCCGGACGGCGCAGCATCCGAAGGCCCTCCAGCTCGGCAATGGCCAGCTCCACGGTGACCAGTACGCGGTTCCCCGTTTTCAGGTGTCCGCCGTACTCATTGCCCTCCGCGTCGGCGAAGCAGGCGTGAATATGGGGAGCGGCCCTGCCGTCGGGCTCGGCGCAGATGATGCCGCTGAGACCCACCAGCTCAATGGGCGTGGGCAGGTCAATGGGCGTCACGTAGCCGTAAAGCCCCGGTTTGCCCGGGATTTCCTGGGGGTCAAAGAAGGTGCAGCCGTCCAGGCTTCCAATGCCGGAGAGGAGAATGCCGTTGGTGATGTGATGTTCGTCGCAGTAGCGCTGGATGCTGTCCAGCACGTCCTCTCCGGGCTCTATGCGCAGTACATGGACCTGTTTGATGGTTCCTGCCGCAGATTTCATGGTGTGCGTTACCTCGCTTTCAGGGATATAGAATCATTTTTCCGGGGACGCCGCCTTCCGCCGCTTCCACGGCCTTGGCGAAGTCCTCCAGAGGGAAACGTTGGCCCATCACCCGGTCAATTTTGAAGTAGGGTCCCTGCAGGACGGCGGCGAAGTCCTTCCAGGTCTCCCAAATACTTCTCCCGGATACACCGGTCAGCGTCACCTCGCGGTAGATGAGGTCATTGGTCAAATCCAGTTCCACCGGCTTTGTGGGCAGACCTACGCACACCATGCGGCCCGCTGCCCGGACGCATTTCAATCCGGTCCGCAGGGCGGCGGCCGCGCCGGTGACGTCAATGGCGGCGTCCACACCGGCGCCGCCCGTTCGGGCGCGGACCTCGGCGGCGAGGTCGCAGGTTCCGCTGTTCAGAGCGATATCCGCCCCCATTTCCCGGGCCGTTTCCAGCCTCTGGTCCACCAGGTCACAGGCGATAACCAGCTTTGCGCCGAAGGTCTTGCAGGCGCTCACCGCCGTCAGGCCAATGGGGCCGCATCCGCTGACCAGCACCGTCTTACCGGAAACCTCAGCCCGCTCCACGCCGTGGACGCCGGCTCCCATGGGCTCAAAGAGGCAAGCGGCCTCATAGGAGATGCCGCCGTCCAGCAGGAAGGTGCTGTCCGCCCGGATTTTCGTGTATTCCGCAAAAGCGCCGTTTTCGCTGGCGCCAAAGAGGCGGACGTTTTCGCAGATGTGGGGCATCCCGTTCCGGCAGAACCAGCAGCTTCCGCAGGGAATGTGGGTCTCACAGGAAACCCGGTCTCCTACCTTCCGGTTCTGGACATGTTTGCCTACGGCTACAATGTCGCCTGCCGTCTCATGGCCCGGAATCAGCGGCGTCTTGACGTGAATCTGGGACCAGTCATCCCAATTCATAATGTGGAGGTCGGTGCCGCACAGCGCGGTACAGCGGACCTTGATGAGCACTTCATCGTCATCAATCTGGGGAACCGGCAGGTCCGTGCGGTAAACAAAACGGCCGGGCCGGGGGGCCTCCTTCAGGAGGCCGCGCATGGTTTTTTGCAAGGCGTCTGCCTCCTTATTCGTTCAAAAACGCTTTCAGCTGAGCGGCCACCGCGTTGGTGGAAACGCCGTACCGGTCCTGAAGGGTTCCCAGGGTACCGGCGGCCAGGTACTGGTCCGGCAGGGCGATCTTCTTCAGAACGGCGGAGATCTGTTCATCGGCCAGAAGGTTGGCCACCAGGGAACCCAGACCGCCCACTACGGTGTGGTTCTCCGCCGTGACCACCAGCCGTCCGGATTTCCGGACTTCCGCCAGGATGGTTTCCTTGTCCAGGGGCTTGATGGTGGGCACGTGGAGCACCGCCGCGTGGATGTTGTCTTTTTCCAGGGCCTCGGCGGCGTCCAGGCAGCGCATGGTCATCTCGCCGCAGGAGATGAGCAGAACATCCCCGCCGTCCCGCAGGAGCTTGGCCTTGCCGATTTCGAACTGATAGTGATACCGGTCCAGAACCACGGGCACCCGGTTGCCCCGGAGGAGGCGCATGTAGACCGGACCGTCGAAGGCGGCAATGGCGGCGGTGGCCTGCTGGGTCTCCAGGGCGTCACAGGGATCGATGATGGTGAGGTTCGGCATGGCTCCGAGGATGGCCAGATCGTCGGTGGCCTGATGGCTGGGGCCGTAGCCGGACTGGAGGCCGGGGAGGCCGCCGATCATTTTCACGTTGCTGCGGTGCTCACAGATGGCCTGGGAGATGAAGTCATAGCACCGGCGGGCGATAAAGGTGGCATAGGTGGTGGCAAAGGGGATGAAGCCCTCTTTGGCAAGGCCGCTGGCGGCGCACATCATCAGCTGCTCGGACATGCCCACATTGTAGAAGTGGTCCGGGAAGGCGTCCCGGAAGATATGGATGTCGGTGTACTTGGCCAGGTCCGCGCTGAGGCCGACGATGCGGTCGTTCTGCTTGGTCAGCTCCACAAGGGCGTTGCCGAAGGGCTCGGCCATGGTGGGATGATTGGTTGCGACGTTGGAATCACTGATAACACTCTGAATACCCATTAGTCTTTACCCCTTTCCAGTTCGTTGAACGCCCGCTTCCAGCCCTCTTCGTCCAGGCTGATAAAGTGGCTTTTGGGATTGCCGATGAGGAAAGAAAGCCCGGCGCCGGGGACGGTGTCGCAGAGAATGATATGGGGCTTTTTCACAGAGGGGTCCATAGCGTGGTCCAGAGCGGCGGTGACCTGGGAGATGCTGTTGCCGTTGACCCGCTGAACGTCGAACTGGAACGCGCGGAATTTCTCATCCAGGGGCTCGGTATTCAGGACGGAGCTGGTTTTGCCGTCGGCCTGGATGCCGTTGACGTCCACAATGCCAATGATGTTGGACAGCTGATAGGCCCCGGCGGACATGGCGGCCTCCCAGGTGGGGCCCTCGGCCATTTCTCCGTCGCCCATCATGACGTAAACCTTGGAATCGGAGTGCTTGCGCAGGAGTCCCATAGCCATACCCACGGCGATAGGAAGGCCCAGGCCGATGGAACCGCCGGAGATTTCAATGCCGGGGGTGTAGGCGGGCATACAGGACATGGGCAGGCGGCTGTCGTCCAGACCGTATGTATCCAGCCAATCCTTGGGGAAGAAACCGGCCTCGGCCATAGCGGCGTAGACGGCGATGGCGTTGTGTCCGGCGGAGAGGAGGAAGCGGTCCCGGCCCTCCCAGCGGGGGTCCTCGGGGCGGTATTTCATAGCATGGAAATACAAAGCCGTGAGAAAATCAGCCGCGCCCAGGGACTGCGCAATGAATCCGCGCTTATCCACATAGGCCATGCGCAGGACATTTTTGCGGACTTCATAGGCTTTTTCAATGAGTTGTTCTTTGTTCATGGTATCTCCCTTCGTTTTCTATAATCCAACGTAGGATGTTATGGAGTTATTCTACCACAAGTATTACGGCGTGTCAATTGCACAACATTCATGAAATACAGCGGATATTTTTATTTAATCTGGCCAAGGCCGGAAGGGAAGACCAGCAGAAAAATCCGAAAGGCCAAGGCTTTCGGCAAAAAATACAGTACCTGGCGGCTGTCAGGTACTGCAGGGGAGGGGACTCGTTAAGGGTGTTTCCGGTAAGACCGCCCGCTTCCTGCTGCCCATGTGCAGCAGGAAGGGCACGGCAATGAGCAGGGGCGGACCGCAGGCGGCCGGTGAAAAGGGACGGTTGGGCCGGAGAGCGGAAACGCTTGCAGGAGAGCAGTTTTCAAGGGAAGAAACGGCCGGAAAAGAAAAAAGCCAGTTTGTAAAAGTGTACTTTTACAAACTGGTTTTTCTGTGCCTTACAACCATATCTTCGGCAGGAGTGATGGGGAAATTAAGGGGTTTTCCGAAATTTTTTTGGAATGGTTTTTGGAGTTTGTAAAAGTACAGGATTACAAATGTGCCGGAGAGGAGGCGGGTTATGGCGGGAAAAAAGACCGCGCAGCAGTACACAACCCTCCGTGTCCGCCTCTGCCCCACGCCGGAGCAGGCGGCGCTGTTTGAAAAGACCTTCGGCTGCTGCCGCTACATCTGGAACCAGATGCTCTCCGACCAGCAGCGGTTCTATCTGGAGACCGGGGCCCATTTCATCCCCACGCCCGCCAAATACAAAACCGGCGCGCCCTTCCTGAAAGAGGTGGATAATCAGGCCTTGATTCAGGAGTATAACCAGCTGTCCCAGGCCTTTCGGGTGTTTTTCAAAAATCCGCAGGTCTTTGGCGCGCCCCGCTTCAAGCGAAAAAAGGACGACCGGGATTCCTTCACCGCCTGTAACCACGACTTTCCATCCGGACCAACGATTTTCACCACCCGGGAAGGTATCCGCATGACGAAGGCGGGAATCGTAAAAGCTGTTTTCCATCGCCGTCCACAGGCTTGGTGGAAACTCCGGCGAATCACGGTGGACAGAAGCCGGAGCGGAAAATATCACGCCTCCATTCTGTATGACTGCGGGACGAAGCCGGTGCAGCCGGTGATTCCGGTTCCGGAGAGGACCTTGGGCCTGAAGTATTCCGCGTCTCAGTTTTACACAGCGGACAACGGCGCGGCGGCCAGTCCGCCTCATTGGATGAGACAATCCCAGGAAAAGCTGTGCTTCCTGCAGCGCAGGCTGTCCGGAATGCAGCCCGGCTCCAGGAACTACCAGGAGACCGTTCAGAAATACCGCCTGCTTCATGAACATATCGCCAACCAGCGCAAGGATTTTATCCACAAAGAGTCCCGGCGGATAGCCAACGCCTGGGACGCCGTGTGTGTCCGTGCCGGTGACTTGGCGGACCTGCCGCTGACGCGGGAGAACATCCGGGACGCCGGGTTCGGAAAGTTCCGGGAAGCACTCCGCTACAAGCTGGCGCGGCAGGGCAAGGCTTTAATCGAGATTGACCGCTATTTTCCCGTCACAAAATGCTGTTCCGTCTGCGGCCAGGTGCAGGAGGCGGTCAGCTACCGGCGGAAAACCTGGACCTGCGGCAGGTGCGGCACGCTGCATCTGCGGGAGGTCAACGCCGCCCGAAACATCAAGGCCCAGGGACTGGAGCAGTATTTCCGCACAGAAGAACCGCGCAGAAGCGCGTATAGTCAACGCGGTTGAAAAGGAGTACCTACTCCTTTTCAACCGGCGGACCAGGGGTCCGCCGCTGCGCGGAGCGCAGTTGCGTTTCCTAGGAAGCCATGCGCCGGCCGCCGCTTTGCGGCTCGAAC
>JAAWLO010000073.1 GCA_022797935.1 Oscillibacter sp.
GCCTCCCCGCCCGTCAGGGCGAGTACAACCTTCCCCCTTCGGGGAAAAAAGCAACCCCCTCCTATCAGAGAAAAAACCATTCCCCGTTGGGGAAAAACCCAATCCCCCTCGAAGAGGGAACCCTTCCCCGTTCGGGGAACCCCAACCCCTCCCTCGCAAAGGAAAAAATCTCCTCAAAAAGCATTCACTTTTCCGGCAATCTGCCGATATACTAATATATACTATATACATATCGAGAGGAGGCACCGCCATGTCCACCATCCAAGGAACATCCTCCGCGCCAGCGGCCCCCCAGCCATCGGCCACGCCAGCGGCCCAAAAGGACCCCGCTCTGGATCTCTATGAGATGATACGGGACGCAAGGGAAAAGGCTCAGGCAGTGCGGGATAAATTCCAGCAGATCAAACCCAAGACCAACTATGGCGACCTCCCCCTCGAGGCCTACGCCCGTCTCGCCCGGGCCAAGCGCCCAGCCGAAGTCACCGCCGCCGCCGGCTTCGCCCGCCGGCAAATCGCCCGTCTGAAGGCCGCCAAGCGGCAGGACCCCGACAGCGCCAAACAAATTCAGGCCGCCATCACCCAGCTCCAAAAGGCTGTCAACCGGGCCGGAAAGAAAAACCGCGAATTAGAACGGGAAAAAGTCGCCAAGGCCCGCCAGGAAAAGCTGGCTCAAGAGCACAGAACCCGGGAAGCCCAGCGCCAGCGCCAGGAACTGCGCCGGAAACAGGCCGCCCGGATGCTTCGGGAATCCGGCTACATCCGTGAGGCCGAAATCGACAAGCGGATGCAGGGTCAAATCGCCGCCACCGACCTGGAGCTGCGCAAACAGGCCCAATCCCTGTCCGCCGCTTATCCGCCCTCCGCAGAGGCCGTGGCGCAGCAGTATGCCGCGGACAGCGCCCCCCCTGCCGCTCCCTCGGGCGAAGAGCTGAATCTACAGGCCTAAACGCAAAAATAAAAGGAGGAGTCCCCTATGGGGATTCCTCCTTCATGTTTTACGGAGTCTCTTCCGCCGGCTTGTCCTCCTCAGGAACCGCCGCTTCCAGTTCCACCGCCAGGCCGTTGACCTCCACGCCCTCCCCGGCGGGGACCAGCAGGTACTTCCGTCCATCGATTATCCGGGTTTCCACCAGGAAGCTGTAGGCCGGGTCCACGGAGATAGTCACCTGCTCCGTCCGGATGTCGAAATGCTTGCTGTCAATCAGGTTCTCCGGGTTCAGGGCGCCGCCGCCAAAGGCCTCCCCGCACTGGGCCTGGAAGGCCGCCGTCTTTTCCTCCGGCACGCCGCAGTCCCGCAGAATGCTCCCCACCTCCTGGGGAGAGAGGGCCAGGGGCTCCGGCTCCTTGCGCTCCTTATGATTCTCAATTTTCTCCAGCAGCTGGCCATGGACCGCCTGCATCACCTCCAGGCTGCACGCCTCCTCCAGAGCTCCGGTGAGGGCAGACTGAAACGCCTCCTTCTGTTCCGCCGGGGACATGGGCGGCTCCGTGCGGAAGACGGCGTCCAGAAACTCGTGGTGAATCTGATCCGCCTTGCGGGAGTAAAACAGAGCGTTATAGAGATTCGCCGCCCGGTCGTCAAAGGCCGGGAAGAGGAATCCCAATTCCGGCGCGGAGACAACCTGCCCGGCGGCACAGCTATGGAATTCGTTTTCCCCGGGAAAGTATCCCAGCTCCATCTTGCAGCTCTTCACCGGGCAGATACAGCAGAGAATGTACGAAAAGACCTGGTCGGAAGCATCCGCCTGGTCCTGGCCGTCCTTGCCCCGGTATGGGACGTCATAGGCGTCGTGAACCAGCAGGAGGAGGTAGTTATCCTCCCCCATATCCAGGGCGTCTATGACTGTCCGGTAAAAGGCCTCCCGGACTTCGCCGTCCTTCAGCTGGGAATCCCGGAGGGCCATGAGAAGGCGATGCTCATCGCTGTCCGCCACCTGATGGGTGGTAAACACCACGTCAATCAGATTCTTCCCCAGAGAACCGGAGAGCGTCTTCTTCAGCAGGCTCAGGTATTTTTCCGCCTCCTCCTGAGGCAGCACCCCCAGGGATTCGTCCAGATAAGAGATGATCTCCCGGCTGGAGGCATTGACGTAGCATCCGTAAATCCGGCTGACCGCGCTCTTGTCCGGCCGGAAGCGGCGGCGCAGTTCACTGATTTCTTTTTGGTTCATATGGAAAACCTCGCTTTCCGGCGGCCCAGACCGCTGGGATTTTTTCTGGGGCTGCCAAACGTCTATTCTACTGGAACGCCGGAAAAAATGCAAGCCTTTTCTGCTGCCGGAAGCGTCTTTCCACCCACTGGCTGATGAGGACGGCGCAGCATGTTCCTCCCCTTTACCGGTACCGGCGGTACTGAAGTTCCCGCTCCATATCATCCATCGTTCTCTTCATATCTTTCATCTGCTCTTCCATCTCCCGCTGAGGCTGCCCATCGTAGTGGGCCTTCCTGTACCCCGCCTCCATGAGGTCAAGCTTTTTTGCGAACGCCTGGTCTTTTCTCGCGCGCTTCCGCAGCTTCTTATACGCAGGGCCAGAATGTATTCCATTCTTTTTATAGTAGTCTTCCATCTTCATGATGTATGGCCAGCGTTTTCTGTCTTTGCTGTCAGAAGAGAGGCTCTGGATAATGAAATAGAGAATCAGAGCCACCACAATATATTGCATAATGTTCCCCCTATATTGTATTTTGCCTGTATATATTGGTTATTTTAGCAGGATTCGGGAGATTGTCAAGTCTGCCTTTTCCGGCGTCAGTTCCGCCCGCGCCATTCTGACCGTATTTTCCCCGCCGGCCTGTCATAATAGAGAGGGCTTCCATACGCTGCCTCCTCTCCCAGTTCCGTGGATTTTCAGGAAAGCCCCAGGCACATCGGAAGTTTTTAACAAAAATTTAACTGCCATCTCTATTTACAAACAGAAGTTGTCAGTGTATAATGGTGTCATTCCACAACGGGCAGACTGCCTGCGGAGAGGTTGGTATCCTTATGAAAGAGACCGTTGTGCCGCCCCAATACCTGCAAATCGCCCTGGACTTGGCAGGCCGGGTGGCCCGGGAAGAACTGCCGGAGGGCAGCCGGGTCTATGGCCGTTCCGTCATGGCGTCGGAATACAGCGTGTCTCCGGAGACCATCCGGCGGGCCCTGCGGCTTCTGGCGGACATGAAGGTAGTGGAGGTCAAGCCCCAGAGCGGGGCCGTGGTCCTCTCCGCCGACAGTGCCCGCCGATACATCGAAACCCTCCAGGGGGCCGCCGGTCCCCAGGCCCTCCAGCGGCGGATGAAGGCCCTTCTGGCGGAGGAGGCGGAACTCCACCGTCAGCTCCTCGAAACCGCCTCCGCCCTGGTCAAAAGCCGGGACACCTTCTCCTCCGCCCACGAGCCCTTTCCCAATTACGAGGTCCCTGTGCCCCAGCACTCCCCCGTCATAGGCCGGAGCATTGGGGCTTTGAAATTCTGGCAGTCCACCGGCGGCACCATTGTGGCCATCCGCCGGGGCCAGACCGTCATCCTCTCCCCCGGACCCTACGCGGAGCTCTACGCCGGCGACGTCATTGTCCTGGTGGGCTCCCCCGCCGCCGCGGAAGCGGCCTTTCGCCTCATCGCGCCAAAGGAGGAACGCCATGATCCAGTTTGAACATGTCACCAAAAACTACGGCAAAACCCAAATCCTGAAGGACCTGACCTTCACCATACCCGATGGACAGTTCGTGGTCCTTATTGGCCCTTCCGGCTGCGGAAAGACCACCACGCTGAAGACCATCAACCGCCTCATTGAGCCGGATTCCGGCACGATTTCCATCGACGGCCAGGATATCCGCCAGACCGACAAGGTCCAGCTGCGGCGGCACATTGGCTACGTCATTCAGCAGATCGGCCTCTTCCCCAACATGACCGTGGCCCAGAACATCTGCGTGGTGCCCAAACTACTGAAATACGACAAGGCACAGTGCAACGCTCTGGTTCCCGACCTTCTGAAAATGGTGGGCATGGAGCAGCACGCCAACAAATATCCATCGGAGCTCTCCGGCGGGCAGCAGCAGCGCATCGGCGTTCTCCGGGCTCTGGCGGCGTCCCCCCCGATCGTGCTGATGGACGAACCCTTCGGCGCACTGGACCCCATGACCCGGGAAGTCCTGCAGGACGAAGTGAAGAACCTGCAGCAGAAACTAGAGAAGACCATTGTCTTCGTTACCCATGACATGGGCGAGGCCCTGAAGCTGGCGGACATCATCATCTTCATGGAGGCGGGGCGCATTGTGCAGATGGCCTCCCCGGAGGAGATGCTGGAGCACCCCGCCAGCGACCTGGTCCGCAGCTTCCTGGGCAAGCACACGGCGGAAAACCCCGCTCCCACCACCGTGGAGTCCTTCATGCGGACCAATGTCCTCAGCGTGAAGAAGCACCGGGGCGTGCTGGAGTGCGCGGAGCGCATGGCTCGGGGCAGTGTGGACACCCTGCTGGTCACGGACCAGGACCGGCGGTATCTGGGCACCGTCTCCATCGGCGACATCCGCCACTGGGGCCAGGGCCTTGCCAGCATTGAGCCCCTTATCCGCCAGACCGCCCGCACCGCCCGGGTAGGAGACGAGGCCCGGGAGTGCTTCGACTACCTGCTGGACTCCGGCGCGCCCTATGTCGTGGTGCTCAACGACGATGATACCATTGCCGGCATTGTCACCAAGACCAGCGTGGCCCGGTCCGTGGCCCAGAACCTGTGGGGGGACGAGCGATGAGGGCCCTGCTGGCGGCCTACGGCGGCTCCCTGGCCCGAGCTGTCGCGGTGCATACGCTTTACGTATTGGTCTCCGTGGCCATTGGCTTTCTGCTGGGCCTGCTGGCGGGCATTCTCCTCTCCCGGCTGCCCCGGCGGGTCTCCGGCCTGCTGATGCCGGTGCTCTCCATCTTCCAGACCATCCCGGGCCTGGTGTTCATCGGCCTGCTCTTCCTGGCCCTGGGCATGACGCCCGCCACGGTAATCGTCTCCCTGTCCATCTACGCCATGTTTCCGGTGCTGAAAAACACCTATACCGGTATTCTTGGAGTGGAGACCAAATACATCGAGGCCGCCCGGGGCTGCGGCATGTCTCAGCTCCAGGCCCTGGGGAAGGTGGAACTGCCCCTGGCTATGCCCACCATTGTGGCGGGCCTGCGGATGTCCGCCGTGTACACCGTCTCCTGGACGGTGCTGGCGGCCATGATCGGTCAGGGAGGCCTGGGCGATTTCATCTACCAGGGCACCACCTCCAACAACAATACCCTGATTCTCCTGGGGGCCATCCCGGCGGCGGTGCTGGCCATCGCCATCGGCGGCCTGATTGACGCGCTGCAAAAGCGGGTCACGCCCCGGGGCCTGCGGAAGGAGGCGGGCAGATGACCTGGACTCTGGTTTTCGAACACCTCTTCATTGTGCTGGCGGCCAGCATTCTCTCCATTGCGGCGGGCCTGCCTCTGGGTATCCTGGCCTATCTGTATCCCAGGGCCCGGGCCGTTATCCTTCGGGTGGTGGATATTTTGCAGACCATACCCGCCCTGGCCCTGCTGGGCATCCTCATGGTGCTGCTGGACCCGGGTAAGGTGACGGTCATCACCGGCATCACCCTCTATTCCCTTCTGCCCATTGTGCGCAATACCTGCCTGGGGCTTCAGGAGGTAGACCCCGGTGTGAAGGAGGCCGCCCGGGGCATGGGCATGAGCAAGGCCTACCGGACGCTGCTGGTGGAATTTCCCCTGGCCTTCCCCACGGTGTTCACCGGCATCCGCATCGCCGTGGTCAACGCCATCGGCACCGCCGTCTTCGCGGCCTTCGTGGGGGGCGGCGGCCTGGGCAGCGTCATCAACCGGGGCATCCGGGTGCAGGACATGGGCCTCATCCTCTCCGGCACCGGGGCGCTGATGGTTATCTCTGTGGCCCTGGACCTGCTGATGGGCTGGTTCGAGCGGGACACGAAAAAACGAGGCGGAGGCGCCCGCCGGATGTGGATTCCCGCGGCGGCGGTGCTGCTGGCCTTCCTGCTCCTGCTGCCCTATGGAATCAGCTCCGTGGGGGAAGGGGAACTGCTCCTCTACGACGGGGACTACAGTGAGACCCAGATTATGCACCACATGGTAAAGCTGCTGGTGGAGGACCGGACGGATTACGCCGTCACCATCCAGGACCAGATGTCCCAGGTAAACAACTTCAAGGCCCTCATTGGCAGCGGGCATACCTGCGACCTGATGATCTCCTACGATGGCACCCTGCTGACCACCTTCCTCCAGCTGGACCCAACCGACGTGCCGGAGGGCGAGTCCCTTTACAGCTTCGCCAACCGGACCGCCGGAGAACGGCACCAGCTGCAGATGCTGGAAAAACTGGGGTTTGACAACACCTACGCCATCGCCCTCACCCACAGCGCCGCCGGCCTGGGGAAGACGG
This sequence comes from Oscillibacter sp., assembly GCA_022797935.1. GTDB lineage: Bacteria > Bacillota > Clostridia > Oscillospirales > Oscillospiraceae > Oscillibacter. Next base: position 6,414 of record JAAWLO010000073.1, read on the forward strand.
TCAGCGATCTGGTGCCCCTTGCCGGAAACCTGGTCTTCGGCGCGGAACACGAGTTTTTTACCCAGGAGGGCAGTATGAAATTCGGGCCCTTTACGGAATTTTACGGCCTGAAGTTCCAGGACACCCTGTCGGTGGACGTGAGTCTGAAGTACGCCGCCGCCGAGAAGGGCAGTTTTGACGTCACCGTTGTCTACGCCACCGACGGCCTCAACCGCAAGGCAGGCCTGGAGGTGCTGGAGGACGACCTGGGTTTCTTCCCGGAGTACAACGGGGCCTTCCTCCTCCGGGAGGACACTTTGGAGCGCTTCCCCGGCTTGGACGGCGTGCTGAACCTCCTGGCGGGGCAGATTTCCAACGAGGACATGGTGGAAATGACCTATCAGGTGGATGTGGAAAAGCGGACGGTGGACAGCGTGGCCCAGGAATTCTTGGAGACCCGGGGGCTTCTGTCCCCGTGAACAAACGCAGGTCCCCGGGGGAAGCGCCTTCCTCCGGGGACCAAACTTTTTCCCGGCGGCGCGGAACCGGCGGGGTTATTTTTCGTCTTATGGGGCAGAAACACAAAGAGGAGGGTGCTTTCATGGAGGATGGACAGATTCTGGACCTGTACTGGCGCCGGGACCAGCAGGCCATTCGGGAGACCGACGGGAAATACGGCAAACTGCTCCACGGCATTGCCTGGAACCTGCTTCACAGCCGGGAGGACGCGGAGGAATGCGTCAGCGACACCTACCTCCGGGCCTGGAACGCCATTCCCCCCGCCCGGCCCGGGGCCTTTCGCACCTGGCTGGGCCGGGTGACCCGGAACCTCTCCCTGGACCGCTGGAAGAGCCGGCAGGCGGAAAAGCGGGGCGGCGGGACGGAGCTGCTGCTGGGGGAGCTGGCGGAGTGCCTGCCCGCCCCGGGGGGACCGGAACGGGCCTTGGAGGACCAGGAGCTGGCGGTACTGCTGAGCGCCTTCCTGCGGGGACTCTCCCGGGAGGCCCGTGCCATCTTCCTGCGGCGCTACTGGTACGGCGAGGCCGTCGGGGACATTGCCAGGGCCCTGGGCTGCGGAGAGGGGAAGATCAAATCCTCTCTTTTTCGAAGCCGGAAGGCCCTGCGGACCTATTTGGAAAAGGAGGGGGCTGCGGTATGAGGGCGGAGCGTCTGTTTCGGGTGCTGGGTCTGGTGGACCCGGATTTGGTGGAGGAAGCGGAGGCGGTCCGGCGCAATCCCTGGAAGCGCTGGGCGGCTATGGCAGCCTGTCTGGTCCTTGTCATGGGCCTGGGCTGGCTGGCGGCCGGGGGCTTTCCGGGCTATGGCAGCGGCATGTCCGGCGGCAGCAGCCGTCCTTCCGGGAATGACTCGGCCAGTCCCGGGGCTTCCTCGGGCAGCGGCGCGGATGCAGGGGTGGATGCGGGGATTGCCTTCCAGACCTACGCCGGTCCGGTGCTACCCCTGACCACGGCGGAAGATCCGGCGGGACTGACGGCGGAACGGACCGTCACCTGGGATCTTGCGCCGGGGACAAACCGCTACGGCGAGACCCGGCAGTGGGGCGCTGCGGTGACGGACGCCTATATTCTGCGCAACTCCACGGCGGAGGACATCACCGTCACGGCCCTGTATCCCTTGGCCGGAAGCTTTGACAGTTTGAGCGAAATTCATCCGGCGGTGACGGTGGACGGGTCGGAGGTCCGCGCCGCCCTGTATGCCGGACCCTACTCCGGCGGCTTCCAGTCCGCCATTGGCTCGGAGGAGCCCGACACGCTGAATCTGGACTCGCCGAACAGTTGGCGGGACTACAAGGCCCTGCTGGAGAGCGGGGACTACCTGGAGCAGGCCCTGGGGGACTATCCGGTTCTGGACATGCCGGTGACGCTGTATGCGTTTTCGGATTACGCCGCGCCCCACGACGCCTATCCGGCAGCGACCCAGGCGGTTTCCTTTACCATAGACCCCGAGAAAACCACCGTGCTGACCTACGGCATCAACGGCCTGGATTCGGACGGGAACTTCCGGCGGTACAGCTACTTTGTTCCCGACGGCATCCGGCGGGAGCCGGAACAGAAGCTGCTGGTGGTCCTGGGGGAGGATATCGGGCCTTACACCCTCCAGGGCTACCAGAACGGCGGCTGCGGCCAGGGGGAGGAAATTGACGGCGTCTCCTGTGCGGTCACCCGGCGGAAAACCACCTTGGCCGAGGCGCTGGACCTGGCCTGCCGGGCCTGTCTGGAGTGGTCCGGGACGGACTGCGTCTCGGAGGCGGGGCCTGTCACCTTTGAGATGTACCGGGGTGCGGCGGCGGAACTGCTGAGCCAGTACGGGCCCATCTCCGACACGCCCATGGACCGCTATTCTGACGGGCGGCTGGACGACCTGCTTCCGGAAACCCTATATCAGGACCGGGTGCTGTACCTCAGCTTCCCGGTGACGGTGCCCGCCGGAGGGAGCGCGGAGGTGTCCTGCGCCTTCTGGCAGGCCCCCAGCTACAGCCACCCCTGCTCCGGCGCAGAGAACGCGGACCTGCAGGGGTTCGATCTGATGACCCGTCTGGGGTCCTCCCTGGAATTCACCCGGCAGAGCGCCGCCCTGGTAAATACGGAGAATGCAGAACTGACTGAGGAGAATTTCGGTTTCCTTTGGGAGGAGGGCCGTGCCTTCGCGGAGTTGGATTTGGAACAGGAGCACTACTATCTGATCATCCGGCCCAAGGAATCCTGACAAAAAGGCCCTCCGGCGCAGCGTCGCCGGAGGGTTTTTCTCAGCCGTTCAGCAGGCGGAAACGGTACGCCAAGGTCTTTGCCTCCCCGGGTGCCAGGGTGAGGACATGGGGCTTGTCCTGGAAGAGGCCGGACTCATTTTCATAGGCGGCACAGCCCTGCCAAGGCTCCATGCAGAGGAAGGGCGCGCCGGGCTTCGTCCAGAAGGCCACAACCGGGAACGCTTGGAAGTCCAGGGATACGCCCCGGCCGGTCTCCTTATGGCGCAAGGCGGCCTGGCCGGACTGAAGGCCCTGGAAAATCAGGGTATCCAGCCGCCGGAAGGTCTCATAATCCAGAGGGACCGTCCCATTCCGGAGCATGGGCTCTGCCGCGCCGGGCCGCAGGAGGCCGGCGGGGGTTAACAGAAGGGTATCCGCGTTCTCAGGCTGGCTGAAGGCCAGCTCATAGTCCTCAAAGCGCTCCCCCGCCTCCAGCGGACAGCGGATGGCGGTATGAGCGCCAATGCAGAAGGGCATGGGGGTTTCGTTGGGATTTTTTACGGTGAAGCTGGTGGAAAACCCGTCCTCCCCCAGCTGGTGCCGGACCTGAAGGGAGAAGGCATAGGGGAACTGGGCCAGGGTTTCCGGACTCTCCCGCAGGGTCAGAACCGCCCAGTCCTCTCCCTGCTCCGTCAGCTGGAATTCCATCCGGCGGGCGAAGCCGTGGCGGGCCATTTCAAAGACCTTGCCGGACAGGGTGGTTTTTCCCTCCTTCAGGCTTCCCACAATGGGGAAGAGAATTGGATTTTGTCCGGACCAGAAGGCCGGGTCGCCGGACCAGATATACTCGGTTCCCTCCCGCTGGAGGGAGACCAGTTCCCCGCCTCCCGTCTGAACGGCGGCGCACAGAGAACCCTTGGAAAGCGAAATGCGCATGGGGACACCTCCTATCAATTTTTAAGCCGCGGATAAGAACCTGTATTCATAGCCGGGAAATGCTGGAGGGGCAAGGATTTTTCTCGCCAGACAAGGAGATTTTCCGCAGCAATCCTGACGGATCGGAAGGAAAATCGACGCAGTATGACGGGAAAAAGACCGGACAGACAGCGTTCAGCGGCTGTGAATACAGGTTCTAAACGTTACAGGACCATCAGCAAGGTTCCGGCTCCTATGAGGACACAGCCCAAAGCGGACTTCCAGGTAAACTGCTCCCCCAGGAAGACGAAGGCCAGCACCAGGGTCAGCACCCCGCTGAGCTTATCAATGGGCGCTACCTTGGAGACCTCGCCGCTTTGCAGAGCCCGGTAATAACACAGCCACGAAGCCCCCGTGGCCAGCCCCGAGAAAATCAGGAACATCCAGCTCCGGCGGCTGATGCTGTCCAGGCCGCTTTGCACGTGGGTCAGGAAGACCATCCCCCACGACATGGCCAGCACCACCACCGTCCGGATGGCTGTGGCCAATGTGGAGTTGACCCCCTCGATTCCCACCTTGGCCAGAATGGATGTCAGCGCCGCAAAAACGGACGCACCTACCGCGTACAGCAGCCACATGGCGGACCGCTCCTTTCTGTTTCGCTTTTCTTCTCCTTTTCGTTTCTTCCTCTTTTGCCTCTTTTGCCTCTTTTGCCGCTTCTTCCACTTCTTCCGCTTCTGTTTTTCTGCCGCTTCTGCTTCTCTTTCCGCTCGCTTTTTTGGTAGATTTACACGGTTACATGATATAGTCAACGCAGTTGAAAAGGAGTCACAATTCCTTTTCAACCGGCGGACCCAGGGTCCGCCGATGCGCGGAGCGCATTTGCGTTTCCTATGAAGCCATGCGCTGGCTATAGCACATGCTTGCGCGGCGTGCAAGCCCGAGAGGGGCTCTGCCCCTTGCCCCGCCAGGGCTCCGCCCCTGGACCCCGCCACCTTTGAAAAGGCGGCCGAAACTTTTCCCGAAAAAGAAATTCCCGTGCCTTCTCCAGCACGGGAATCCTTACTTCCTCCGGCGAACGGCGCCCCACTGACAGGAGGACCATGAAAGAAGGGATTTAGAACCACAATAGGTACCATATGGGGGTAATGAAATTGCCAAAGAACCCCCTGCCAGCAGGTCGTCCGCCGGAAACATAATGCGGAACCGAGATCGACTCCTCAGCTCCGCTTGTTTAACAAACTCCACAAATTATACCGAAACGCCTCTTGAAAAAGAGATCCGAAACGGTTATAATGAAGATGTGGTGCAGTTAATCTGCTGTGCTGAGTGGTCTCGTCACTCGTACAGGGCCGTCAGGTGTCGTTGGCCTGGCGGCCTGCCACTCTTATGTTTCCAATTTTTATTTTACTCTCTTTTTTCCAAAATTGCAAGCCCTATTTTTTGATATTTTTCCGTTGGAAACGGCCGGTTCCTTCCACCTTCCTGCCCGTTTTTTCCGGCGGTTTCAGCGGTTTTGACAGGCCCCGGCGTTTTAGGATCGACGCGCCGCGTCTTCGGAAAGGAGTTTCTTCTATGGATACGATTTATATTACCGGCCACCGCAATCCGGATACGGATTCCATTGTCTCTGCTATGGCCTATGCCGCCCTGAAGAATGCCCTGGGCGCCCGCCAATATCAGGCCGCCCGCCTGGGACAGATCAGCGATGAAACGCAGATCGTTCTGGACCGCTTTGGCTTCCAGCCCCCCAGGCTTATTGAGAATGTCCGTACCCAGGTCCGGGACCTGGAGTATGACACCCCTCCCACGCTTTCGTCCGCCGCCACCATCAGCCGGGGCTGGAACGCCATGCACGCCGGGGAGATTTCGGTGCTTCCCGTGGCCAATGACGACGGCACGCTTTACGGAACCCTCTCTGCCGGCGACGTGGCCAGTTATGATGTTACTACGGTCCGCAATCCCAAGGTGGAGGGGATTCCGGTGTATAATCTTCTCTCGGTTCTGGAGGGGAAGATTCTCAATGATAATGAGGTCCGGGACATGATTTCCGGCGAGGTTACCATTGCTCTGCCCTCCAGCCGGGAGAGTTTGCTGTTTTCCAGTCCGGACAGCATTGTTATCTGCGGCGACCAGCCGGATATGCTTTGCCGGGCGCTGGACCTGCAGGTGAATTGTGTGATTCTCTGTCAGGCGGAGGCGGACCCGGAGCTGTTGTCTCGGGCCGGGAATACCTGCGTGATTTCCACGCCGATTGACGCCTATCAGGCCATGCGCCTGCTGTTTCATGCCCTTCCGATTTCCCGGGTCTGTAAGCATGAGAATTTGGTTTGCTTCCATTTGGATGATTACATAGATGACGTGCAGAATACGGTTTTGGAGAGCCGGTTCCGGGCCTATCCCATTTTGGATGAGGAAGAGCGGGTTGTGGGGATGCTCTCCCGGTTCCACCTTCTGCGGCCGCGGCGCAAGCGGGTGGTGCTGGTGGACCATAATGAGAAATCGCAGTCGGTTGTGGGGTTGGACCAGGCGGAGATTCTGGAGATTATCGACCACCATCGGCTGGCGGATATTGAGACAAAGAATCCCATTCATGTCCGGAATGAGGCTGTGGGCAGTACGAATACCATTGTTGCGGAGATGTACCAGGAGAAGGGGCTTCTGCCCACGGCGAATATGGCGGGACTGATGGCGGCGGCGATTGTTTCGGATACGGTTATGTTCAAGTCGCCCACCTGTACACAGCGGGACATTGATATTGCCAACCGGCTGGCGCGGATTGCCAATGTAAAATTGGAGGACTTGGGTCAGGCCATATTCTCTGCCAGCTGCGGGGATGATAAGACCGCTGACGCCATGCTGAAGACGGACTATAAGGAATTCCACATTGCGGGGCATAATCTGGCGGTAAGTCAGATCACTACTATGGATTCCGCGCGGCTGTTGGAGCGGAAGGAGGAGTTCCTGAAGATTATGGCGGCCACCCGGCAGAAGCGGGGGCTTCAGAGTGTGGTTTTGATGATTACGGATGTGCTTTTGGAGGGCACGCAGCTGCTGTTTGTCGGGGATGAGGATACGATCCGGCAGGCCTTCGGCGTAAAGGGGGAGGAAGATTGTGCATTCCTGCCCAAGATTATGTCTCGTAAGAAGCAGGTGATTCCAATGCTCTCGGCCCTCTGGGGGTAATTTTTCCCCGAACAGGGAAGGGTTCCCTCTCCGAGGGGGGGATTTGGTTTTTCCCCGCAGGGGAACGGTCGTCTCTTTCTCCGAATAGAGAGATTTTGCTTTTTCCCCGAAGGGGAAAGCTGGTACTCGCCCTGACGGGCGGGGAGAATTCAGCCAGGATGCTGGCTGGTTCATTGCACCCCCCATTTTCTCTTTTTGGTTGCGCCAAAAAGAGAAAACGGGCCGTGC
>JAAWLO010000074.1 GCA_022797935.1 Oscillibacter sp.
TGGGAATTTCTGAGCTGGTGCCGGTGGTGGGACTCGAACCCACACGGTATCGCTACCAACGGATTTTGAGTCCGTCACGTCTACCATTCCATCACACCGGCGAACTGTCCTTTATTATACAAGAAGCCGGAGCAAAATTCAAGGGCTTTGCAAAAAATTTTGACTGCTGTTTTTCTGTCTGCGCTCCGCGCAACCGAAACGACGCTTTTTGCGCGCTTCGCGCTCTCTTCCCATACAGCACTCCCCGCTTAAGATCAGGCCGCTCTCTCCGCTCCGCGCAATTCCGAAGACCGCTTTTTCTCCCCTCCGCACCTTCCAAATCCCCCGCCCTCTGCCCGCTCCGCAATTTCCAAAAGGTTTTTCCCCCTCCTCCCTCCATCCGCCCCGCCCCTTTTCCGCACATCCCGCCCCCCTGAAGGCCGCTTTTTTCCCCTTCTCCCCTCCCGACGCCGCTTTTCCCCCTCTTCCTGTACCCCGGACGCCTCCCCCTTCCCCGGCTTGCGGTCCGGCGCAATCCGTGTTATACTATAGCCAGCGCGGCTGAACCGCCGGTTGAACAGGAGTGGTGACTCCTGTTCAACCGCGTTGACGATATCCCTAAAAACCGCCGGTGCGCGGGCCCCGGCCTTACCACTTTTCGAAGGAGGCGCAGCATGACTGCTCAGGAGCGCAAAAAATACGAGGCCTACATCCGCCGGTATTACGACATCTATTTCCGTATGGACGCCCTTTACAACCTCTGGTCCTCCGCCAACCGCATCCAGGACACCACCCTCTTCGTCCTCAACGAAATCAGCGCCCAGGAATGCTGCACCCAGCGCAGCCTCGCCAGCCGCCTGGGCTACTCCAAACAGACCATCTCCTCCGCCCTCCGGCGGCTGGAGCAGGGCGGCATCATCTCCCGCCAGCGGGACCCTATGGACCAGCGGAACAACCTCGTCCGCCTGACCTCCCGGGGCCGCACTTACGCCGAAGGCCTCATCTCCCGCCTGCGGGACGCCGAGGTCCGGGCCTTTCAATCCTGGTCCGACCAGGAGACCGAGCAGATTCTCCAGGCCTTCGACCAGCTCACCGGCGCTCTGGCGGACAGCATCCTGAGCGATCTTCAGCCGCCGCCCAAAGACCCGTGACAGAAAATTTTCCCCGGGTTTTTTGGTGCTTTTGGCGGTTTTTCTGCATAAAGCTGTATATTTATACAGACTCTATGCAGAGAGAGCCGTCAATTTTTTTACCATTTCCAAAATATCCTTTTTTTCACAGTTCGGTAAAATATTTTATCATTTTCTCCCCATTCTCCCCCTGATTCGGGACAGCCAAGTGGAACTGTCCCCCTCTTTCTTGGTATGATTTTTTACCGTTTTGGCCGGTTCTTCGTCGTTTTGACGGGAAATCTTATGACATTCCCCGCCCATTCCTTTCAAATTCCAGCTCTTGACAAACGATTTCTTATGAATATACTTGTATATTAAGACCGGTGGGCGGCGCGCGGCGTTCCCGGCAATCCCGAAAGGAGTCTGCGGTATGTCTGACCAAAACAACGAAAACCTGGAAATTCGCGACTACGGTATCGACGAATACGTTCCCATGAACGCCCGCTACTACGGCGTGAAGGAAATGGCCTCCGTCTGGATCTGCGCCAACGCCAACCCCACCTCCTGGTACATGGGCACCATTGTGGGGGCTATGGGCCTGAGCGGCGCTTTCCTCAGCGCGGCGGTGGGCAACCCCCTTGTCTACTTCATCCTGGCCCTGGTGGGCCTGATGGGCTTCCGAATCGCCTCCACCACCATGGGACTGGCCCGGGTCCCCTTCGGCATTGTGGGGTCCAAGCTCCCCTCCCTCATCAACGCCCTGCAGTTTGTGGGCTGGTGCGGCGTCAACACCTATATCGCCGCCATCCCCCTCTCCACCCTCCTCTCCAGCCCCTTCGGCATGGACACCTACGCCCCCGGCATGATTATCCTCTCCGTTCTCATCATCCTGGCCATCACCAGCGCCATTGCCATCTACGGCGGCGCAAAGCTGCTGGGCCTGGCCCAGAATGTGGCCGTGGTGTGCCTGATCGTGCTGAGCGTGTGGATCATGGTGCAGCTGTTCCGCTCCTTCTCCTGGGCCGATATCGCCGCCTGGAGGCTGGACGCCGTGGAGTCCAACGCCCAATGGACCATGTCCTTCGGCGCGGCCATTGACTCCTTCGCCGCCTTCGGCTTCGCCTGGGTTATGTGCGTCGCCGACTACACCCGCTACACCAAGACCAAAGCCGTGGCCATGGGCGCACCCCTGCTGGGCGCTACCTTCGGCATGATGTGGTTCTGCATGCTGGGCGCCATCAGCGCCATTGCCGTGGCCGTGAAGGCCGGGGGCGTCTTCGACCCCTATGCCGCCGACCTCTCCTACATCTGCGCCGAGCTGGGCATGGGCCAGATCGCCAACCTGCTGATCGTCATCTCCACCATTGCCGTCAACATGATTAACGTCTACTCCGGCGGCTGCTCCACGGCCAACGTCAGCGAAAAGCTCACCCTGAAGCTGTCCATGTCCGTCATTGCCGTGCTCTCCGTCATCCTGGCCCTCACCCCCCTGGTGCTGGGCAGCTTCCTGGACACCTTCCAGATCTTCCTGGGCTTCCTGGGCGCCGCGTTCCCGCCCTGTATCGCCATTATGGTGGTGGACTACTTCTTCATCCGCAAAAAGAAGTACGATATCGCCCTCTTCAGCCGGAAGGACGGGCCGTATTGGTACCGGAACGGCGTCAATCCCGTGGCCATCCTCTGCTTTGCCGCAGGCGTGGTTTCCTACTTCGTGGGCCAGCGGATTCCCGCCGTCATGAACTCCCTGGGCGCGGTCTTCTTCTGCTTCCTCATCACCGGCGCGGTGTATTACCTTGCCGCCAAGGCCACCGGCCAGGGCAAGGATTAGAGTCTGCTTTCAAACCGTCAAAACGCCGTCTTGGGGCATCTTTTTCCGCCAGGACTGCGTTGATCGAACTTGAAATCCGTCAGGATTCCTGCGTCCAATCGCCTTGCCTGACGATTGGATAGCCGTTGGTGGCTCTGCCGCCTTACGGATATCACATGCCCATTGGGTAAAAAACCGGCCCCAATCCGGCATTCCGCCGGTTTAAAAACAGACTCTAAGGAGGTCTTTCCGTATGTGTTTCTCTGTCATTACCGGTAAACTGGCCAGCGCCTCCGGGCATGTGCTCCTGGCCGCCAACGACGACTGGCCCGGCTGCCCCGGCCACGTCCACCACACCCCCCGCCGCAGCTGGTCCGCGGAGGATACCTTCCTCACCGTGAAGGGAACCCCCATCCCCCAGGTCCCCGAGACCAACGGCTACACCTACTCCGCCTGCGCCTATGAGACCGGAACCCGCCGCGTCTCCTGGGCCGACGGCGTCAATGACCGGCGGGTGGCCGTGTCCATGCAGGGCGTCTACGCCTTCGCCAACTACCAGAAGGAGGGGGACCTGCTGGAGTGCGACGACCTCACCATCCTCATGCTGGAGCGGGGCCAGAGCGCCCGGCACGCCGTCACCCTGGCCGGGGAACTGATCGCCCGATACGGCTACTCCGTCTCCAGCATTGACGGGGCGGAGGGCACCGCCTGCCTGGCCGTGGCGGACCCGGAGGAGGGCTTCTTCCTGGAGCTGCTCCCCGGCGGCCACTGGTGCGCCCGGCGGGTGCCCGACGACCAGATTGAGTGCCGCCCCAACTGCTTCGGCATTGGGGAGATCGATTTCCAGGACACCCACAACTTCCTCTGCTCCCCGGGGCTCTACGATTTCGCCGTGGAGCAGGGCGTCATCCAGGCGGGGGAGGCCCTCAACTTCGCCCAGGCCTTCGGCGGCGATACCACGGACCTCAACCCCGACTACGGCGGGGCTCTGAATCCCGTCAACACCCTGCGGAAGTGGGCCGTGCTCCACCGGGCCGGCGGCCTGAACCCCGACCCTGCCGTGCAGCAGTACCGCTGCGTGCCCACCTCCCCCCTCTCCGTCCGGGACCTGATGGACCTGATGCGGGACAACCTGGAGGGAACGCCCTACCAGCTGTCCCAATGCCCCGAGGCCGGACCCCATCACAACCCCTACTGGATGACCGTCAGCACCAGCATCTCCCAGGGGGGCACCGTCATCTGCATGCTGGCGGACCTGTCCGCGGAGCTGCCCGCGGAACTGGGCTGCCGGATCTGGTTCTCCTTCAGCAACGCCCGGCTGGCCCCCTTCGTCCCCTGCTACAGCGGCGGAACCGGCCTGCCGGAGGCGTATCAGGCCGGCGAGTGCGGCGTCTTTGACCCCAACTGCGCCTGGTGGGCCTTCCAGGACACGGCGGAGCTGGCCTGCCGGAACTACGAGGCCATTGCTCCCCAGGTGCTCATTCCCCGCTTCGAGGAATGGGAGACCCAGGCCATGGACCTGCTGGACCGCCGGGAGGCTATGGCCCTGACAGAGCCCGAAACCGCCGGGCAGCAGCTGGCCCAGGCCGTGGAGCAGCTGGCCGCCGGGGCTCTGGAGACCGCCCGGGAGGCCGGTACCTACATCCGGGGCAAGTTCCTCTGCAACACCGTGCTGGACTGGCTGTGAGCCGCTCCCGTCCGGAGGGCGGTTTCTGAAATTTGTTTCCCCTGGCTTTCCAAGCTGTTTTTGTAATCTTCCGCAAATCCCCAGTTACCCCCGCAAAACCAGTTACCCCGGCAGGCGCTGTCTCCGGCGGTCTCGTTCACCTCCTGACTGTCTGGGACAGCGCCCAGCATCCATCACCCATCTTCAAATATTGTTTCGCGGTGTTTCGCGGCGCTCTCGGGACGGCTTGTCCCGGGAGCGTTTTTTTTGCGTCCGGGTCCCCGCCGCCCGCGGAAAACAGGCGCAGAAAAACGGCGGGGAACCCGTTCGTTCCGCCGCCGCTGCGTTGGGTGCTGTTTTCTGCGCTTGGCTGGAAACGCCGCTGCGCTCCGCGCAGCGGCGGACCCAGGGTCCGCCGGTTGAAAAGAAGCCGGGACTCCTTTTCAGCCGCGTTGACTATACGAGGACAGGGCCGCGTCCTGGAGGGCGTCGAAGCGGGCCATACATTCGTCTACCGTGGCTCCGTTCAGCAGCTCCCGCACAATCAGGCAGGTATTCCCCCACTGCTCCACGTTCAGGCTGGCGTTGGTCCCCAGGACGTAGACGTTCTCCCGGATGCGGTCCCGCAGGGGACGCAGGGCCGGTATGCAGTCCACCTGCACATTCTTCGAGGGGGAGATCACCTGGTTGGTCTCCGCGTAGAGCTGGAGGGCCTCGTCGGAGAGGATGACCTCCAGGACCCGCATGGCGTCCTCCGCGTGGGCGGACCCCTCTCCTATGGCAAAGCCCGTCATGGAGATCACCGGCATCCGGCCCCGGCTGCTGGGGAAGCCGGTTACCTCCAGGTTGAAATCCGGGTTCCCGTAGGCGGTGGCCGTGTTGGCCGCGCCCCAGTAGGCCATGACAATGGGCGTCTTCTGGGCCAGGAAATCCGCCCCCTCCCCCTCTATGGCCTCGCTGACGGCGGCCTTCTCCCGGTCGATATAGCCCCGGTCGATCAGGGTCTGAAGGAACTCGAAGCCGGGCCGCATGTAATCGCTGTACCGGGCCTCCCCCCGGTTGAGGGCTTCGATTTCCGCCTCCGTATGGCCGCCGTTGTACAGCTCCGCGTAAGCCTGGGCGAAGACGAAGGTCTCCAGCCACCAGCGGTTTGCCCCCACCGGCGTGTCGAAGCCCTTCTCCTGGAAGACCCGGCAGCACTCCAGAAAGTCCTCCGGCGTCTCCGGCAGGGCGAGGCCGCACTGGTCGAAGAGGTCCCGGTTGACAAAGAGGCCGTAGGCCACCACCTCCTGGGGAATGGCCACCAGCCGTCCGTTGACGGTGTTGGCCGTCTTCACCACCTCCCGCAGGTTGGCCGCGCAGGGCAGGTCCGACAGGTCCATCAGCAGTCCCTCGTCCCCCAGGGTCCGCATCACATCCGGGTTCAGCAGATAGAGGTCGTCCATCCGGTTCCGGACCCGGTCCAGGGCTACGTCGTCATAGGACTTCTCCCGGTAGTTCTCCGCCGTGTAGGTGATATAGTCCACCTGAAGGCCAAGGGCCTCCTCCGCCATGGCAATCGTCTTGTCGGCGGCGCTCCGGGCCGTGTTTTCCGCGTCCGGGTCCGTCTTCTCCATGGGGCTGAAGAGGGTGACCGTCCGCTTCTCCTCCGGCTCTGTAATCATCAGCTCCGGTTCCAAGCTCCCTCTGCTGCCGCAGGCCGTCAGGGTCAGGGCCGCTGTGAGGCTCAGAGCAGCCAGCCGTTTCCCGGTTCCCGCTGTCATGCTTGCTCCTTTCCCGCTGTCAAACGATAAATCACATGCTTCAGATAGCCGATATCCAGCGGCTTGGGAACGTGGGCGTCCATCCCCGCGTCCAGGGCGGCCTTCTCGTCCTCGGCGAAGGCGTTGGCCGTCATGGCCAGGATGGGAATCCGCTCCCGGGGCAGGGCCCGGATGGCCCGGGTGGCCTCGTAGCCGTTCATCACCGGCATCTGCACATCCATCAAAATGGCGTTGAACTCCCCGGGCCGCGCGGTCTGGAAGCGCTCCAGGACCAGCTGCCCGTTCTCCACAATCTCGCAGGCCGCCCCTTCCACCCCCAGCAGCTCCGCCAGGATTTCCGCGTTGATCGCGTTGTCCTCCGCCACCAGGAAGCGCATCCCCTCCAGGATGCGGTCCGTCTCCTCCTCCGGGTCTGCGGGGGTCTCCCGGCTCAGGGCCAGCAGGCTGGCCCGGAGGCTGGAGACAAAGAAGGGCTTCGTCACCAGGCCGGTGCAGGGCGTCCGCAGGGCCTCCTCCGGACCCTGGTCCCCCAGGGAGGCCAGAACCAGAATGGGCGTGTCCTCCGGCAGGGCCTCCCGCAGCAGGCGCACCGACCGGATGGGGTCCGGCGTGTCCCAGTCCACCAGAGCCAGCTGGCAGGACGCGCCGCCCTGCTCCTGCAGCAGCGCCAGGGCCTCCTCCAGGGTGGAGGCCGCGGCGGTCTCCACGCCCGCGTCCTTCATGAGGAGCAGCATGCCGCCGTCCCCGGCGTCCGCGTCTTTTTCCGCCTCCGGCGTCCGCAGGACCAGCATCCGCCGGATGCCCCGCTCCGCCCAGAAGCGCTCCTCCCCCTGGTCCTCCGGCACCCGGCACTCCAGGTCCACCCGGAAGAGACTCCCCTCCCCCAGCTGGCTGGTGACCTCTATGGTACCGCCCATCAGCTCCACGAGGTTCTTCGTGATGGCCATGCCCAGGCCGGTGCCCTGGACCTTGTTGGTGGTGCTGTTCTCCGCCCGGGTGAAGGCGTCGAAGATGGTTTTCAGGTACTCCGGCGTCATGCCCGCGCCGTTGTCCTCCACCTCAATCCGCAGGCGCTCATACTGGCTGGAGCGCTGCTTCTGCCCCAGGATGCGGAAGTGAATCGTGCCCCCCTCCTGGGTGTACTTCACGGCATTGCTGAGGAGGTTGATGAGAATCTGGTTGAGGCGGGTCTCGTCCCCCAGCAGGTACTCGTGGCGGACGCCGCTCACCTCCACCAGGAACTGCTGGCAGCGGGCCGCCGCCATAGGCTGGATGATGGCGTCCACCGAGGCCACCACCCCGCTGAGGGAAAAGCGCTCGCAGGCCAGGACCACCTTGCCGCTCTCAATTTTGGAGACGTCCAGAATGTCGTTGATGAGGCTCAGCAGGTGCTGCCCCGAGGCCGTGATCTTCCGGGTGTACTCCCGGACCTTCGCCGGGTTCTCCGCGTCCAGGGCCAGCAGGGCCGTGAAGCCCAGAACCGCGTTCATGGGGGTGCGGATGTCGTGGGACATGTTGGAGAGGAACACGGTCTTGGATTGATTGGCAATCTGCGCCGCCTGCAGGGCCTCCCGCAGCTGGCGGTTGTGGCGCTCCCGCTCCTCCTCCTGCTCCTTGCGCAGCAGGTTCTGCTGGCGCTGGTAGAAGAAGTACAGCGCGTAGCTGAGGACAAAGGCCAGCAGCATCACCCCCACCACCAGGAGGATGTTCTGGTTCACCGTGCGCCCCTCCTGCTGGATGGCCTCCAGGGCCACGTAGCCCACCAGGCAGATGCTGCCGCCGTTTACCGGCCACAGGTAGCTGAGGGAGTTCACGTCCCGGATGTCGTGGTAGAAGAGGATGTTTTTCCCCTCCCCCAGAGAGGCCGCCACCTGCCGGTGCAGGTCCGGGTCCGTGATGTTGTTGGCCCGGTAGAAGTCCGCCAGATTCAGGTGGCCCGCGCTGCGCATTCCCATGCCCTTGGGCTTCAGCACGAAGCGGGTGCTGCCCGCGTCCATGATGTACAGCACCGCCTGGTTGTCGTAAAAGCCCTCCGGCAGGGCCCGGTCCAGGGCGTCGTAAATATACTCGACGTACAGGGAGGCAATCTCCTCCCCGTCCCGCACCACCGGGCATTTCATAGTATATGCCCAGGTACCCATATAGTTCAGATACGACTGGGAGACCGGCAGGCCGCCCACCGTCCGTCCGCCGCTGAAGTCCAGGCCCTCCTCCGTGAAGGCCTCCTCCGTGAAGGCCTCCCCCGTGCTGGACCGCCCCTGGGACGCCCCCGCCGGAATCACCGACACCCGGACCATGGTATCGTTTTTCTCATAGGCCAGGATATAGTCCTCCAGGTCCTCCGCCCGGGCAAGCTCCCGGGCCATCAGAACCTGGAACTCCGCCTGGTTCCGCAGGACCGCTTCTATCGTGCATTTAATCAGATTCAGACTCTCGCTCAGGTTCTGGATGGCGGAGGCCGACATCTCCCGGGAAATCTTCCGGGACACGGAAAACACCACGCCGCTTAATATGCAGAACACCAGTAGAAGCGGGAGAACCAGGGAGACCCGTCTGTTTGTTCGCCCCATAGCCATACTCCATTCCGCCGCTGTCTGTCCCCTGCCGGGGGCTTGCGTTTTCTCTTATTATAGCAGGTTCCCTTCCGTTGCGCAACCGGGGAAATCCCCTCATTCCAGGAAAGAATGGCTGAGGATGTCGAAGGTCTCCTGGGTGGGCAGCCAGCCCTTCTTCATGGGGGGGAGGGAGGCGTCATAGGCCTCGGCCTCGCCGCCGTCCACCTCCAAGGCCGGGCTGCCGAAGTAGACGAAGGGGCCCCCCGTCAGGGTGTCAATCTGCAGCTCCCGCACCAGCATGGCCGAGGGGAAGCGGCCGTCCGGCTGGCAGACGTTGTAGTGCTGGCAGCTGCGGAAGCCCACGGAGACGTAGTGGTCCGGGTTGCCGAAGACCACCGCCGCCCCGTAATCCAGCGCGGCCGCCAGGTCCAGGGTGTGGCGGAGCAGGCGCTTGCCGTGGCCCTGGCGCTGGAGCTCCGGCTCCACGCTGATGGGCCCGAAGGTCACCGCCTGGATGCGCTCCACCGGCAGGCCCGGCTTGCCGGGCTTCCCCGCCAGCCAGGCCCGGGTGTAGTGGATGCTGCCGATCAGCCGCGGCCCGTCCTCCAGGACGAAGGACAGCTCCGGCAGGTAGTCCGGGTGGGTCCGCATCTGGCGGAGTATGTAGTGCTCGATACAGCCGGGGGCGTAGACATTGTAAAAGGCGCGGCGGGTCAGGGCCTCCACCGCCTCGTAATCGCCAGGGGTCTCTTTTCGCAGGGTCAGCATATCAGATTTCCTCCGTATTCAGCAGATAACGCTCGTAGGCGTTGATGATGGTGGTGTTTCCCCGGCGGTGAATCCGGGGGAGATTGGCGCCGTAATTGGCGTGGACGTGGCCGTGAATCAGGTACTGGGGGCGGTACCGGTCCACCAGCTTCACCAGGCAGGCAAAGCCCCGGTGGGCGTAGTCGTCCCCGTCGCCGTAGCCCTCCATGGGGGAGTGGGTCAGCACCACGTCCACGCCCCCCGCCCGCCACAGCTGGAACCGCAGGCGGCGGATGCGCCGGGCCATCTGTTCCTCCGTGTACTGGTGGGGCCCGCCGCTGTACCGGATGCTGCCCCCCAGGCCCAGAATCCGCAGGCCCTTGACGGTGACCAGCCGGTCCTCCACGCAGTCGCAGCCCTCCGGGGGGTGCAGGTCATAGGTCTTGTCGTGGTTGCCGTGGACGTACAGCAGGGGCATGCCCCCCATGGTGACCAGAAAGGAGAGGTACTTGGAGCTCAGGTCCCCGGAGGAGAGGATCAGATCCACCCCCCGGAGGCGTCCCGGCTGGTAATAGTCCCAGAGGTATTCGCTCTCCCGGTCCGATAGCAGCAGCAGTTTCACAGGATGGGGTCCTCCTTCTCCGGCGGAATGCGGTCCCGGTAGATGCCCTGGAGGCGGACAATGGGCCGGGCCATAGGCAGCAGGGCCTCGTAGGGGGGAATCTCCCCCTCCACGCAGTCCGGCAGGGTGTCCAGGTGGAGAATCTCCTCCGCCGCGGCGTTGGGAAAGGGCTGGACGGACCCGTCGATAATCCCCCGGCGGAGAATGCCCGCCAGCTGCCGGACCCCCTCCGGCAGGCTGTCCCCCAGGAGGATGTCAATGGCCCGGCTGTCCATGCCCCACCAGTAGTTTACCGCCTGGCCCTCCGGGGCGCTGAGGGCGTCCCACCCGCCGTTGAAGACGCTGCGGACCAGATTCGTGTACACGTTCCCCCAGTGCCAGTAGGGGGAGGCCAGGGACCGGAAGGCCCCGTTCTCAATCCGGCACAGGCCCCAGGGCTCCCGGACCCGGTCCGGCGTGGGGATGTCCCGGTTGGAGAGCAGGGAGACCCCCTCCCAGGCCAGGGCGTCCATGGCGTTTTCCTCCACGCAGGACCAGCGGAGGCGGATTTTCACGTTGGGATTCGTCAGCTGGGCGCCCCGGGCAAAGGCGCTGATGCTGGCGGGCACGCCGAAGATGGGACTGCTGGCCACGTAGCCAATCCGCCCGTTCCGGGCCAGGGCCCCCGCAATGGCTCCCACAATATACTTCCCCTCGTAGATGCGGCTGTAATAGGTCCGGACGCCCGCGTAGGGCATGGACACGGAGCAGTTGAGCATCCGCACCTCCGGGTGGCGGGCCGCCGCCTTCCGGCAGGCGCCGATCAGGGGAGGCGTCACCGTGAAAATCAGCTGGGCTCCCCCCTGGATGGCCTCCTCCAGGGCCGCCTCCGCCTCCGCCCCGGGGCGGACGCCGTTGAAGACCTGGGTGGTGACCCGGTCCCCCAGCACCGCCTCCAGGTACTGCCGCCCCAGGTCGTGGGCCCGGGCCCAGTCGCTGTGCTCCGGCAGCTGGTCGCTGACGAAAGCCACGTTGAGATGGGTGGGCTTCGTCTTCAGCAGGCGGCCCAGGAAGCCCGGGGCCTTCCCCTCCGGCGGCGTGTCCGTCCGCACCGCTATGGGCTCCGGCAGGGCCTTGATATCCGCCCACACCGCCCGGACGCTCTTGCTCAGCTCCGCCGCCGGGAGGCGGATGAGCTGGTCAAAGGAATAGACCTTCAGCCACACCAGCAGGGCGTCCGCCGTGGTGATGGGCAGGGAATCTCCGCCCAGCTTCCGGAAGGGCTCCTGGAAGTAGGTGAATCCGGCGGCAAAGCGGCGGCGCTCCTCCAGGGTCCACACGTGGTCCGGGTCAAAGCCCAGGGCCTTCTGCAGCTTCGCGAAGCTGCCCGCCCGGCGGAACCGGACCCGGTAGAGGCCCGTCTTCGGGTAGGAGTCCAGGAACTCGTAATAGGCCAGAATCTCCGGGTCCTCCGACCAGACCGGTATCATCCGGATGACGCTGGCGAGCACCGTGGGGGCTCCGTAGCTCTTCAGAACGCTGACCCGCTTGTTGCCCTCCTGGACGTAAAAGCGGCCCAGGTACTCGTAGCACCGGATGGGGTCCCGGATGCCCTCGTCCCCCAAGTGGGCCTGGCAGAGGTCCATCCACTTCCCCGCGAACTCCGTGTCCGGGTCCAGCAGCGGATAAAAGCCCGCCGAGAAGGCGGTTTGGCGTCCGGCGGTTTTGGTGCCGGTAATCTGGTCCGTGGGAATCTCCACCACCCCCAGGTCCAGCTGGCCCGCCACCATGGAATCGCTGATGATCTCGTCCAGCACCTGGGGGTAGGGATACCGCCCCTGGAGCAGGGCCTCTTTATAGGCCTTTCGGCCCTGTTTCAACGCCGCGCCGTACTGCGCGGCCGCTTCCTGTCGGCTCAAATGAAAGTCTCCTCTCTCCGGCCCTGCCGGTGCGCGTTTTCCCCCCTGGGGGGACTCCCTACCAGCATAGCAGATGCGGCCCGCCTTTGCAAGGGGACTTTGGTTCCCGCCCAGGGTGATGGAACGAGTGAACCAGGTACCATAGACAGCCTCCAAAGACGGCCTCCAAAGGCTCCCTCTCCGAGGGAGCTGTCAGCCGCAGGCTGACGGAGGGAGTCCCCAAAGGCACGCAGGGCTTCCGGGGTGCTCCAGAGAACTCCAGAGAACTCCCTCCGTCACGGCTTCGCCGCGCCACCTCCCTCTAGGAGGGAGGCTTTTGGACCACGGTTGTTCACAATTTATTTGCTCATTCCATTACCCTGGGTTCCCGCCGGGAGAAAGCGGAACCCTGTTCGCCGCTGTTGCATACACTGGCTGGGAAGGAGGGATGCAGATGGCCTATTCCGACCGGGAGCTGCTGGCCCGCCTGATCGCCTGCGAGGCGGGGGGCGAGGGGGAAGCCGGTATGAAGGCCGTGGCCGGGGTGGTGATGAACCGCGTCCATGCCAAAGGGGGAGAATACGCCCGCCTGGGCCGGGGCAGCATCCGGAATATCATCTTTCAGCCGGGGCAGTTTGTCTGCGCCAGCGAGACCGAGGGGGGCGCGTACAATCCCCAAAATCTGTACAATATGCGTTTGGAACCCATTCACTACGAGATCGCCGACTGGGCAATCGCCGGAAACCGTCTCCCCGGCGCGGCGGAGGCCCTGTGGTTTTACAATCCCTTTGGACCGGAATGCCGTCCCGCGTTCCCCTCCCAGGTGGGGGGCTGGCAGACCCGGATTGGGGATCATTGCTTTTATAATCCAACCGACGCTTATTATGAGACATAAGCGCCATTTTCAATCAGGAGAGGTGGTTTTTTCATGGCCCTTGCACAGCCGCGTCCCGGCACCGATTGGTCCCGTGAAATTTCGTTCCCCGAGGGGGGGCTGATGAACCGGTCCGGCGTACCGGCAAATCCGTCCGGCGTACCGGCAAATCCATCCGGCGTACCGGCAAATCCGTCCGGCGTACCGGCAAATCCATCCGGCGTACCGGCAAATCCATCCGGCGTACCGGCA
>JAAWLO010000075.1 GCA_022797935.1 Oscillibacter sp.
GTGTCCTGCTCTCCCTTCCGGGTGCCCATTGCCCGGCTGGCTGCCGCCCAGGCCGCCATCAAGGAGCTGTAAAGTCAACGCAGTTGCGTTTCCTATGAAGCCGTGCGCAGACCGCCGCTTTGCGGCTCGAACCGACGCCTGCGCGGCGGTTCGTTGAAAAGAATCCCTTGGATTCTTTTCAACTGCGCTGGCTATAAGAGACCTGCCTCTTTGCGCGCCGTCCCTCCCTCCGGGGGACGGCGCAGTTTTTTCCCCCCGGTCCTGCCCCCCGGCGGCCCAGGGCTTTTGGGAAAAAACGCCGGGTTCGGGGTTTGCTTTTTTTCCCAGGGTTCGGTATAATAAGGGGAATCCGGTATCGAGTCAACGCAGTTGAACAGAAGTCACAACCCCTGTTCAGCCGGCGGACCCTGGGAAGCCAGGCAGCCGCTTTGCGGTTCGCTGCAAAATCCGTGGAATTCTTTTCAACTGCGCTGGCTATAACAAGGAGGAAGCCTATGGAACGAATGGAACGAATGGACGCCGGTATGCCCTTCCTGCTGCAGTACGAGCACGTGGCCTGGTACGACGCCGGACAGGTCCGCATCCTGGACCGCCGGGTCTATCCCGCCCAGGTCCGCTTTGTCACCTGCACGGATTACCGGGAGGTGGTCCGGGCCATTGCGGACATGGTGACCCAGAGCGCGGGGCCCTATACCGCCGTGGGCATGGGCATGGCCCTGGCGGCCCGGCAGGCCCGGGGGATGGGGGCGGCGGAACAGCGGGCCTTTCTGACCCGGGCGGCGGAGGAGCTGGCCCACGCCCGCCCCACCACCGCCAACCGCTACGGCCAGATCACCCGCCGCTGCGCCGCCCTGGCCCTCCAGGCCCTGGAGGCGGGGGAGGACCCGGTGGAGGCCGTGGTGCGGGATACCATTGCCTCGCTGAACCGGCGCTACCGCACCATGCAGCGGGTGGGGGACGCCCTGGCGGACCTGATTCCCGGCGGCGGGGCCATCCTCACCCAGTGCTACGGGGAGACCGTGGTGGGCGCGGTCATCCGGGCCGCCCGGCGGCAGGGGAAGGACTTCCGGGTCTTCTGCGCCGAGACCCGGCCCTATCTCCAGGGGGCCCGGCTCACCGCCAGCTGCTTTGCCCAGATGGGCTTTGACACCACCGTCATCACCGACGGCTGTGCCGCCTTCGCCCTGGAGCGGGAGGGAATCAGCCTCTTCACCTCCGCCGCCGACACCATTGCCCGGGACGGCTCCGTGGCCAACAAAACCGGCACCCTGCAGCTGGCCATCCTGGCCAAATACTTCGGCGTGCCCTACTACGTCACCGGCATCCCCGACCGGGACAAGCACAGCCGGGCGGACATTGTGCTGGAGACGCGGGACCCGGAGCCGGTCCTCCGCTGGGGGGAGGGACCGTCCCACACGGCGCCGGGGGTGAAGGGCCTGTATCCCGCCTTCGACATCACGCCGCCCCACCTCATCTCCGGCGTGGTGACGGACCGGGGCGTCTGGGTTCCCTACCTGCTGGAGCGCTATTTTGACGGCGGCGAAGCGGCCTTTTACTGACAGGCGGCCTTTCGCGGACAGAGAAAAAGGAGGATTTGCAATGCGGATGATCGAAGAGCGGACCCAGGTGGCGGAATACGGCCGGCGGATGAGCGCCGCCGGGCTGAGCACCGGCACCAGCGGGAACATCAGCGTCTGTGACCCGCAGCTGGGACTGATGGCTATCAGCCCATCGGGCATGGACTACGACAGCATCACGCCGGAGGACGTGGTTCTCATGAACCTGGAGGGCCGGATTGCGGACGGCCAGCGGACGCCCTCCAGCGAGTGGGGCCTCCACGCCGCCTTCTACCGGCGCAAGCCCCATGTCCGGGCGGTGGTGCACACCCACTCCCTGTACTGCACGCTGTTTGCCGTTCTGGGCCGCCCGCTGGAGGCGGTGCACTACGTCATTGCCGGGGCGGGGACCAGCCGGGTCCTCTGCGCCCCCTACCGCCTCTTCGGCACGCCGGAGCTGGCGGACGCCGCCCTGGAGGGCTGCGGGGAGGGGGACGCCGTCCTCCTGGGGAACCACGGGCTGGTGACCTGCGGACGGGACCTGCGGAGCGCCTACAGCCTGGCCCAGGACCTGGAGTATCTGGCGGAGCTGCAGTACCGGGCCCTTTGTATCGGCCAGCCCAAGATTCTCAGCGGCGGGCAGCTGGCGGAGGTGGCGAAGCGCTTCCAGACCTATGGCCAGCCCGACAGCCAGCGGCGGGGCTACTGAAACGCCGTTCCATCAGCACTGCCTCAGAAGCGGAGGCCGGGACCACAGGTCCCGGCCTTTCAGCTTGCCGAAAAACTTTCTGCCGTCCTCCCCCTCTTAGAGGGAGCTGTCGCCGCCAAAGGCGGTGACTGAGGGAGTAAACCAACGAATCGATATCCCTTTGTTGCTGCAAAACTCCCCCCGTCACGGCTCCGCCGTGCCACCCCCCTCTTAGAGGGGGGCTTTTTTGACAGCCTGAGGCCGGGACCATAGGTCCCGGCCTTTTCGCATTGGGGGGGCTAAAACTTCGAAATCTCGAGATTTTTTCCTCCGGCGTGCACACATCCGTGCAACTTTTCCCCCCTGGGAGGGGATATAGTGAGGAGGTGTTTTTTGGTATGTTTCAACTGTTTGCCGATAAGACCCGTCTGACGGTCCTGGAGCGGGAGACCCTCACCAGCGGCAGCGTCAACGCGGCGGCCGTGCGGTTCACCTTTTCCCCGGAGTGGGAAGGACTGGTGAAAACGGCGGTCTTTCAGGCGGGGGAGGTGTCCCGCAGCGTTTCCCTGGAGGAGGACGGCCTCTGCCGGATTCCCCGGGAGGTGCTGGAAGCGCCGGAGGTCTTCCTGCGGGCGGGGGTCCTGGGGGTCCGGGGGGAGGACGTGGTGCTGCCCACGGTGTGGGCCTCCCTGGGCTTCGTGCGGGAGGGGACCGCGGAGACGGTCCGGCCCGCGCCGCCGCCCTCCCTGCCCCTCTGGCTCCGGTATCTGGCGGGGAAGGGCGACCGGCTGGCCTATACCGCCGCCGGAGAGCTGGGACTCTACGCCGGGGAGACCCTGCTGTGCACGGTGCCCCTCCGGGAGGGGGACCACCGGCTTCTGGCAAACCGGGACCAGCCGGAGCAGCATCCGGTGGAGGCCGTCAGCGGCCTGGATGAGATCTCGAACCTGGAAGTACTGAATCTGTGGAATGGAGGCTGAACATGGCAAAACCGTATTCCGGGGAAAATACCCTGACCTATCTGATTACCCTGATGAAGACCGCCCTGGCAGGCAAGCTGGACCGGGGGGACGTGGTAAACGACCTGACCAGCGCGGACCCGGGGAAGGTCCTCTCCGCCGCCCAGGGCAAGGCGCTGGCGGAGCGCATCCAGAACGCCGGAGGCGGCGACATGCTGAAGGCCGTCTACGACGCCGACGGCGACGGGATCGCGGACAACGCCCTGCGTCTGGAGGGCCGCGCCGCCAGCGACTTCACCACCCCCGCCTCCCTCCAGGCCTATGTCACCGGTCTCAAGGGCCAGCCCGGGGGCCTGGTCCCCCTGATGGAGGACGGGAAAATCAACTCCGTCTACCTGCCCAGCTACGTGGACGACGTGCTGGAGGGCTACCTTTCCGGCGGCTTCTTCTACGCCGAGGAGACCCACGAGACCCTGCTGCCCGGGGAGGGCGGGAAGATCTACATCGACCTGCCCAGCAACGTGTCCTACCGGTACAGCGGCAGCGTCTACGTGCCCATCACCTCCTCGGACCTGACGGAGATTTCCAATCAGGCGGTGCAGGCCATCTGGGACGCCGCCGGAGGGGAGGACGCGTGAGAGCGTATACGGGAACCCAGGCCCTGTCCCAGCTGGTCCAGCTGGTGCGGCAGGCCCTGGACGCCAAGCAGGACCGGGACCAGGCCGTGACCCTGGCCCAGGTGGAGGCCGCCGTGGACCAGGCGGTGAACGGCGCGGTGGAGGAGGCGTATTGATATGGCTCTGCGTCCGCTTTTTCGGGACATTGCCGCCGCCCTCCGGGAGAAGGAGGGAAGCGGGGAACCCATTCCCGCCCGGGACTTTCCGCGGCGCATCCGGGCCCTCCCCAGCCTGCCGGAGGACCTGCGGACCATCCGCCTCCTCCCCGCCCCGGCGGAGGGGGGCGCGGTTCTGGGGGGCGGCCTGGCCTCGGCGGGCATGACGGTGACGGCGGAGGCCCGCCCTGCGGCGGGGTACCGCTTCCGGGGCTGGCAGGAGGCGGGAGGACTGGTCTCGCCGGACCCGGTCTATACCTTCCCCGTCCAGGGGGACCGCAGCCTGACGGCGGATTTTTTCCTCCCCCAGAGCCTCCCGGGCCGGGACTGGAAGAGCGCCGTTCTCCCCGCCGGAGGCTGGAGCGCCATCACCTGGGGCGGCGGGAAGTTTGTGGCGCTGTCCGGCCAGAACCAAAACAGTCTGGCGGCTTACAGCGCCGACGGCGTCCGCTGGACCGCCAGCACGCTGCCCGCCGCAGGGCCCTGGAGCAGCGTGGCCTGGGGCGGGGGGAGATTCCTGGCGGTGCAGGGCAACCCCGGCGTCTCCGGCACGGGGACCGACGCGGGGGCCGTCAGCACCGATGGCGTTCATTGGACGAAGGTCACCCTGCCCTACGCCTCCATCTGGACCGGCCTTACCTACGGGGACGGCAAGTTCGTGGCCGTGAGCCCCACCCGCCGGGCGGTCTGGAGTGAGGACGGCACGGTCTGGCAGAAGAGCGCCATTCAGACCGGGGGAACCTGGCACGCCGTGGCCTATGGAGCCGGGAAATTTGTGGTGGTGGAGCGCTCCAGCGGCTTTGCCGCCTACTCGGAGGACCTGACCACCTGGAAGCGGACGGCCATGCCCGCAGAGGCGGAGTGGTGCGCCGTGACCTATGGCGGCGGGAAATTCGTGGCCCTGGCGGGCGGGGCCTACGGGGTCTCCAGCCGGGCGGCTTACAGTGCCGACGGCGTCCATTGGACGGAGGCCGCCCTGCCGGAGGAAGCCCGGTGGTACGGCGTGGCCTGGGGCGGGGACTGCTTCGCGGCGGTGGCAAGCGCCCGGTACGGCTCCGGAAAGGTCTGCGCCTACAGTGCCGGCGGCATCCAATGGCAGCGGGCGGAGATGCCGGAAGAGGCCGCCTGGCGTGCCGTGGCCTTTGGGCAGGACCGCTTCGCGGCGGTGGCGGACAAGCAGGGGACGGGGGCCTATGGCTCCTCCGCTGCCGCCGCTTACAGCCTGGAGGCCTGATGGAAAAGGGGACGCCCCCCAAAAAAAGCGGAAAGAACCCCCTGACGGGCTCCTGCGGGAGACGGCGTCAGGGGGATTTTTTTGCCGGTTACCGTTTGGGGGGCTTCCGCTTGGCCAGGCGCTTCTTCCAGCAGGAGGAGCACAGCTGGCCCTGGTGGGGCAGGGGCAGGGACCGGCCGCAGCAGGCGCAGAAGCGGATGTTGTTCCGCAGGCGGTAGAGGAGGATTTCGTTGATGGCGTCCGCCGTCTCCTCCCGGCAGTCGAAGAGCCGCTCGCTGTCCACGGGAAAGGAGAAGGCCCGGGCAAAGGAGAAGCAGAGGTCCAGCTTCCGGTAGTGGAGCTCCAGCTCCGGCAGGGAGGGGTCCTCCCCCCGCAGAACCGGAATGTCCGGGGCCTCCCCCTGCTGCCAGCGGCGCAGGTAGCGGAGGAAGTGCTCCCAGAGGGCGGGGTCCTCCTCGTCAAAGGGGATGTTGGCCGCCCGCAGCTCCAGCTCCTTGCCCAGCTGGAAGCCCTGGTCCCGGATTTTGGTGAGAACGGTGATATACCGGGTCACGTCCAGCTTGCGGAAGGGCTCCGCCGTGGGCAGCTGGCTCCACTCCTTCAGCACCTCCAGCAGGTCGAACTCCGAGTCCAGCACCAGCTGGGGGAAGCCGGTGACGGCGTATTCCAGCGGCGGCACCGGGGCCTCCAGGGCCGCGCGGATGGCCGCCAGATTCCGGGTGGCCCCCACGAAGCCCTTGCTGTACATGCCGTAGCGCCCGGCCCGGCCCGCAATCTGCTGGATTTCCGCCGGGGTCAGGGGGCGGCGGGTGACGCCGTCGTACTTCTCCGTCTCCAGGAAGATGACGCGCTGGATGGGCAGGTTCAGGCCCATGCCAATGGCGTCGGTGGCCACCAGGTACTGCATCCGGCCCGCCAGGAAGCCGTCCATCTGGCGGCGGCGGGCGGCGTAGGGCAGGGCGCCGTAGATGATGGCGGGCTCCAGCCCGTTCTGCCGCAGCTCCTCCGCCACGTTGAGCACCCCCGCCTTGGAGAAGGTAATCAGGGCGTCCCCAGGCTGGAGGCGCTGGAAGTCCAGCGGGCGGGACATGCACACCAGCGGCGTGGTCCGCTCGTGGCGGATGACCTCGGCCTGGTCGCCGCAGCTGGCAATCAGCCGCAGCAGCAGGTCCTGGGCCTCCGGGGCGGCGCAGAGGTGGACCTCCGGCGCCAGAACGCCCAGAATGGCCCGGGTCCAGGCATAGCCCCGCTGGGGGTCGGCGATCATCTGGCACTCGTCAATCACCGCCACCTCGTAGTGCTGGCGGAGGTCCAGCTTTTCCGTTGTGGCGGCCAGATGGGTGTCCTCCGGGCGGACATCCTCCTCCTCGCCGGTGGAGAGGGCGCAGGAGACGTCGTGATTCAGCAGGGTATCCTGGGCCTCCAGGGCCAGCAGGCGCAGGGGGGCCAGGTAGACGCCGTTCTCCGCCTGCCGCAGGCGCTGGAAGCAGGTGTAGGTCTTGCCGGTGTTGGCGCCGCCGATATGGAGGATGAAGCGGCGGCGGAGGCGGCGGGCCTCGGGGTACTCGTCCTTGGGGTGCAGGGCGGTGAGCAGGGAGAGGCTGGTGCGGATGGCCTGGGGCACGTACCAGCCGGACCACACCGCGTCCAGCCCCTCCCGCACCAGACGGCAGGCCGGGAAGGCCGGGGCCGACAGCAGACCGGCCAGATGGGTTTCCGGCTGGGCGGCCAGGAAGCGGTCGACCATGCGCTTGGCGGTGCGGAGCAGGATGCGGGGATAGCGCTCCACCGCCCGCCGGGCCAGGTCGTGGTCCGGGTTGCGGTCAATCCAGGGGGCCGCCTGGGTGAGCTTCTGGAAAATCTCCGGCAGGTGCTCCGGGGCGCGCCGCCGCTCCAGGGACAGGAATTCCCCCAGCCAGGGAATGGCCTGGTTGTCCCGAATCAGCTTCCGGGGCTTCTTCCGCAGAATGGACAGAATGCCCCAGTGATAGCGCTCCGCCAGCTGCCGGACCAGGGGCGGGAAATCCCCCTCGTCCCGTCCGGCGGCCCAGGAGGCGTCCAGCGCCGACCGGACCCGCTGCGCGCCCTCCGCCAGTTCGGCGGGCCCCGGCGGCGGCGGAGGCGGCTCAACGTCCAGCTGGCCGTTCCGCTGCAGGAAGGGCAGGGTGCGCTCCGCCTCCAGCACCACATCCCGCTTCCAGTAGCGGAAGCTGCGGCCGTTAAAGGTGAGGTAGTTGGGCGGGGGAAGAAGCTCCTGGACCAGCTGCAGCGGCCAGCCCCGCTGTTCCAGGACCGCCAGCGTCCAATGTTTTCCTTGTTTTGACATGGGTTCCCCTCTCTGGCGGCCATTCTTCCGGGGAAGAAGCCGCCGGACAGTGTTCTAAAGATTGTTTTAGTATATCCCAGATTTTCGAAATGCGCAATGGCGGATTTGAAAAAAGAGGAAAAAAAGGAGAAAAAGATCGAAATTTTTGGGCCTGGCCTGGGAAGAACCCGTTTTGGAGAGGGGGAAAAGCGGCTGGAAAAAACCAGGAAGCCAAAAAACCGCCCCGCAGGACGGTTTCCGGCTTGAAGAGAGGGGGAAATGGGAAAACGCACTCAGCGGATGGGGAACTCCGGAATGCCCGCCGCTCCGGCGGCTATGCTGTACTCGGGGAAGCAGACCACCGGGACGCCGTCCTCCCGGATGTAGAAGTCTGTACGCTCGTCCACGGTGGTGAAGCCGCCCATTTCCGGGGTGAAGAAGAAGGTGAAGCCCTCCCCGTCCACGCTGGCGGCAATCTGCTCCTGGATGGCGGCGTTGCAGCGGCTCACCCAATCCGGGCCCAGCAGGTCCGCCAGGGTCAGGTCCCGGTTCTCCGAGAGGTCCAGGTTGTAGTAATACCGTTCCTCCATGGCGGACACCCAGCCCTCGGCGAAGGTGACCACAAAGGAGACCTGGGAATCGCTCTGGCTCTTGATGTCGTAATCAATGATGACGTCCATTTCCCGGCCGCCCCACTCCTCTTCCGTGCCGCCGGTGGCAAAGAAGGCCGCCCGGTAGGCGTCCCAGTCCGCCTGGGCCTTGGCCAGGTGCTGGTCCACCTTCTCCTGAATCAGGGTGTTGACCCGCTGGGCCAGGCTGCCCGCCGCGTCCACCTGGGGGACGTTGACGTCGTAGTGGATGCCGTCCTCGGTCTTGTCGTAGTTCACGAAGGTCAGCACCTGGAACAGGCCCCCCAGCAGGGGTACGTCCGCGGCGGCCCGGGCCAGGGTGGGGGACAGGTTCAGCCCCGCCAGCAGCACCGCGAAGCAGGCGGCGGCGGAGGTCCAGCGGCGGAGGTTCCGGCGGGCCCGGCGGCGGCGCTGCCCCTCCCGGATGCCCGCCCGCACCCGGGCGTCCAGCTCCGGGGGGATGGGGATGCGGCCGTATTCCCGCTTGGCGTTTTCAAATTCCTTCATTCAATATCCGCTCCTTCCATAGCGACGCGCAGCTTCTTCAGCCCCGCGTACAGGCGGCTTTTCACCGTGTTCAGATTCTGGCCGGTGACTTCGCCGATTTCCTTCAGGGACAGTTCCTCGTAAAACCGCAGCTTGATGACGGTGCTCACCCCGGCGGGCAGGGCGTCCACCCGCCGGGCCAGGGTTTCGTCCGGGGGCTCCGGGTCCTCCCAGGCGGGCTCCGGCCCTGTTTCTGGGAAGGGGACGGTCCGGCTCCGCTGGCGGAGGGCGTCCTGGCAGACGTTGGTGAGAATGCGGATGAACCAGGTCTTCAGGGCTCCGGTGTCCCGCAGGCTGTCCTGGCGCTCCAGGGCCCGGCAGGCGGCGGCCTGCACCGCGTCCAGGGCCTCCTCCCGGCTGTGGAGAAGGCTGTAGGCCAGCCGGTAGAACCGGTCCTGGTTTTCCACGAGGTAGGCGGCCAGCAATGCTTCCTTTGTCACATACATGCTCCTTTCCGGCCCGTTCCCTGGCAGCGGGAGGGGCCTGTTTGTTATATAGACGGGCCAGGGGGACGGAAAGTTTGAGGAGGGAGAACTTTTTTTGCGGGGAACCGGGGAAGTACCATACGGCTGCTCCTTAGACGGCGTCCAAAGGCTCCCTCTCCGAGGGAGCTGTCAGCCGCAGGCTGACTGAGGGAGTCCCCAAGGGCCACGCAGGACTCCGCAGGGCTCCGGAGAACTCCAGAGAACTCCCTCCGTCACGGCTT
The DNA here is from genome assembly GCA_022797935.1 of Oscillibacter sp. Taxonomy (GTDB): domain Bacteria; phylum Bacillota; class Clostridia; order Oscillospirales; family Oscillospiraceae; genus Oscillibacter. Next base: position 9,456 of record JAAWLO010000075.1, read on the forward strand.
CGCCGCGCCACCTCCCTCTAGGAGGGAGGCTTTTGGACCACGGCCGTTCACAATTTATTTGCTCATTCCATTACCCTGGCAAAAGTCTGAGAGGGGTTGCGGAAAGGAGCGGGACGGTTTAGAATGAAAACAAAAAGCCGGAAGGAGGCTGGGGAACGGATGCGGTTTGGAATCTGGATGCTGGTGCTGGCGCTGCTGTCCGCCTGCGGCGGGGCGGAGGTCCAGGAGACGCCGGAGGTTCCCCCGGCCTCTTTCCGGCAGGCGCTGCTGTTTTTGCAGCAGGGCTTCCGCCAGCACGGCGTGGAGGGAACCTATACGGTCTGGTTCGCGCCCGCCGGGGAGGACAGGCAGGAGCTGCTGCTGGAGGACCCGGAAGGCCGTTTCTGGCAGGAGTCCTTCACCTGCACCTGGGATGAGGAGCGGGATTGGTATACCTTTTCCAACCTCTTTGAGCCGGTGCTGACCCAGGAGGGGGACCGCTGGGCCCGGGAGGCGGACGGGGAGACCGCCGCCTTTCAGGCCGCCGCCGTCTGGCAGACGGAGCTGACGGCGGACCGGGACCTGGACGTCCCCCTGCGCTTTGACGTGCCGCCGGGGCCGTCGGTCTATGACCGCCAGTGGGGCGGCGGGAAGGAGGCTCCGCCCCGGATGCTGTACCGGCTTTGGCTCTATCAGGACCCCCGGCTGCAGTTCACGGCAGAGGTGGAGTATCCCCAGTACGCGGAGTACCTGGCGGACTTTCCGGACCCGGAGAAGGTCAACGCCCGCATCCGGGAGGCCTTTTTCTCCTTCCGCCCGGAGGGGGAGATGCAGGGAGCCATGCTCCGGAACGGCGTTGTGGCCCGGGCGGACGAACGCCTGCTCTCCCTGCGGATTTACGCCTACAACGAATTGCGGGCCGCCGCGCATCCCAGTGATTGGTATATTGGCCTGACCCTGGACCTGGAGACCGGGGAGGCCCTGACTCTCCGGGATATTCTGGGGCCGGACCGGACGGTGGGAGCGTTGTTGGACAGCGGGGCGTTCCGCTGTGAACAAGTCTGGGGCGAGGGCGCGGACCGGGAGGGGCTGGAGGCGCTCCAGATGGAGGAGGCCAGGACGCGGATTGATCCGGATTCCACGGAGAATTTCTATCTGACGGAGGATTCCCTGGGGCTTATTAGTTCTGTGGGGCGGTATTTCTTTTATATGGAGGCGCCCCTCGCTGCCCTGGGTTTGGGGGAGTGGGCGGCCTGAGACGGCAAGACAGCGGCCAGCCCCGAAGGAAGCTGGATGGTTTCAAACAAAAGAGGTTTCAACTCAAAATATTCTGATAAAAGCGGTACAGGATGACGGCAAACTGTGCCCGTGTAATGGTGCCGCCGGGGTTTAGCCGTCCGCCGGAAGTGCCGGTGAGGATGCCGTTGCCCACGGCCCAAGACATAGCTTCAGACTCGAGCTGCTGATCGGGGGTATCGGGGTATTCTTTCAGAGATGCCGGGCCTTTATCCGGCAGGTGCTGCTTCCGGGCGTAGCGGAACAGCAGCTTTACGAGTTCTTGACGGGTCAAGGGACCGGCGGCGTTTTTGCCGGAGGAAATATGATTTTCGGTAACCCATTCCTGTGCCGCAGCCATATTTGCGGGACTGTTTCCGGCTATGCGGGCCACAACCATCCAGGCTTGCTGGCAGGTTACGTTCTCGCCGGGGCTGAAGGTTCCTCCGCCTACTCCGTTCATGATGCCAAGAGAAGTGGCCCAGGCAATTTCTTTGCTGGCCCAGTAATGCCCGGGCACGTCTTGAAAGCTGGAGGCAGAGGGGGAGGGAGCGGAAGAAGATGGGACCTCCGTCCAGGAATTTCCTTCAAAGGTGCAGTCTTTATAAACAGCAAAGGTTCCCTCTCCATCCTCCTCCAGGGAAACGTAACAGTCCCGGTGAGGGTTTTTGTTGTTTGTAAAAATACAATTTGTAAATACTGCAGGCAAATCTACCGGTTTGCCGTAATCTATATAATCTCCCCAAAAGCTGTATTGCGAAAGATAATCGTGTGTTTCTCCATAAGCGGGAAGCGTTCCATAGTCTTTCGTGCCCAAACCATTTCCGGAAAATGTGCATTTGTGAAAGGAGGCGCTTTCGGTTTCCATCTGGCTTATTTCTGCAATTCCGCTGATGGAATCCCGAATACTGGAATCTTCCATGTGGAATTTTGCGCCCCAAACAGCATCCTCCACCGAAGAAGGAGCTAGGCGAAGACCGGTGTTTGCTCCAAACAAATCACAATGGTGGATTGTGAGATCAAACGTTCCAACTGCCCGTACCGCATAATACTCCGTGCTGGTTTCAATGGGGGGAGAAGTATAACCGATACTTAGATTTTGAAGCAGGATGTTTGTTGAATTATCTATATAAAAGATCATCCCATATTTGGCCGCACCATTATATCTGGGGTCTGAATTGAGATATTCCTCTCCGATAATTCGTGTGCCTGCTGTACCCTGGATGGTCACATTGTTTAAGAACGAAAGGGACAGTCCCTCGTGCCCGACGTTGTAATCTTTTCCTTCTAAAATAATGTGGGTGTCCGATTTGAGAGCTGCTTTTAACTCCTCGGCTGTGCTGGCGTAGACAACCGTCTGCCCGCCCGCCGCCCATGCTGCGCCCGGCAGGACGGCCAGCGCCAGGGCCAGAACTAGAAGCGCTGAGAACAGTCTCGTTTTCATCAAATATATCCTCCTTCTGCATGTGGTTTCCGCAATAGCATGGTCTTGTTTTGCTGTCTGCTTTCTAAGGCTGCGTATGCTTTTTCACACGTTTGCCGTTCGAGCGGATAAATGCCGGTACGCTCTCGAGCTTTGCCAAAAGGCCAGGTGACGGTCATCTGGCCTGCGCGGCCGGTTGCTCCTTTGCTGCCTTTTCATCCAGAGCATCCAGTCCTGCTAATATCAATTCACGAATCCTATCAGACTGTGTGCGGTTGTAAAACCGATGCTTCTTTGCATGGTCAAGACGTGGTTCCATTTCCTTAGTCACAACAAATGTCAGTCGTGTAAGTGCTGCAGCCATATACTACGCACCTTCTTTCCGGGACATAGGAGCTGAACCTCCGAACTGCTTTTCTTATAGTTCATAGGGTCTGAACCTGTCAAGAGGCTTTTGAAAGATTCTTGACAGAACATCTGAACTTGTGCATAATATGAACTAGAAGGAGGTGACAGGGATGCCAACCGAAAAACCACGCTATACGGTCATTGTTGATCATGCGTTATGAAAGCGCATTGATGATTTCCGATTTGAAAACCGTTATCCAAGCCGTTCTGCTGCAACATTAGAATTGATACGTTTCGGGTTGGAACAGCTTGAAAAAGAACAAGGTGAAACAAAATAGTCCCTATGTGTCAGTACTTTTCAGCTTTCTTTTCATCTCATCCATAGCCAGATAAAATTTTAGGTTTGCTACTAGTGGTGCATCCGGTCAGAAAGCGGACCAGAGGTCGGAGCGGAATTTTCGCATGGCAAGGCGGAGGACGCAGGCGGGCTGACGCCCGTCAAGGACGGCAACGAAACCATGCGGAAATTCCGCCCGGGATATGGTTTGTTTTCTGGCCGGATGTACCACTAGGCCTTGTTTGAAAAATGGCCAAACGCCGTCTTGGGTTGGGCGGCCTGAACCAAAAAAGGCCCGCCCTCCGGCGGACCTTTTTTTACGCGTTATAGTCAACGCAGTTGAAAAGGAGTACCCACTCCTTTTCAACCGGCGGACCAGGGGTCCGCCGCTGCGCGGAGCGCAGTTGCGTTTCCTAGGAAG
>JAAWLO010000076.1 GCA_022797935.1 Oscillibacter sp.
CTTCTGCTTGCCGGTGAAGAAGGGGTGACACTTAGAGCAGACTTCCACCTTGATATCCTTCTTGGTAGAACCTGTCTCAATCACATTACCGCAGGCGCAGGTAATCGTAGTCTGCTGATAATTGGGATGGATTCCTTCTTTCATTGCTCTGTTCACCCCTTTCTAAAACGAACTATGCTATATAGTCAACGCAGTTGAAAAGGAGTCAGAACTCCTTTTCAAGCGGCGGACCCAGAGTCCGCCGGTGCGCGGAGCGCAGTTGCGTTTCCTATGAAGTCATGCGCAGACCGCCGCCCGAGCGGCGGTTTGTTGAAAAGAATCCCTTGGATTCTTTTCAACCGCGCTGGCTATAACAGCATTTGTTAGTATAGCATGCCGGTTTTGAAAATGCAAGTGTTTTCTGAAAAAACGGCCATATATTTTTCCTCACCGCCTCCGGCGCAGAGCGGCCCAGGCGCAGGCCAGAAGAAACAGCACCAGATTGGCCGCCACCACCGTGGCCCCCACCGGCGTGGAACAGGCAAAGGACACCGTCAGCCCCCCGCAGAAACAGCTCACCGACGTTACGGCCGCACAGAGAACCACCCCCCGGAAGCTCCGGAAGAGCCGCATGGCCGTCAGGGCCGGGAAAATCACCAGAGAGGAAATCAGCATGGCTCCCATCATCCGCATCCCGAGGACAATGGTCAGCGCTGTAAGGATGGCCAGCAGGGCGTTGTAACGCTCTGCCCGGAGGCCCGTGGCCCGGGAAAAGCTCTCGTCAAAGGTGACGGCAAACAGCCGGTGGTAAAACAGCACAAACAGCCCCAGCACCGCCGCGCACACCACCGCCGAGAGTATCACGTCCCCCCGGCTCATGGCCAGGACGCTGCCGAACATGTAGTTGTCCACATCCGTGGTCATGCCCGAGGTCCTGGAGATCACCAGCACGCCCAGGGCCAGAGAGGAGGCGCTGACCACCGCAATGGCAGCGTCGCTGTTCCACCGGGGGTGGTCCGCCACCCGCAGCAGCAGAAAGGCCGCCAGCACCACCACGGGAATGGAGAAATACAGGGGCGTACACCCCAGGGCCACCCCTATGGCCAGGGCCCCGAAGGAGACATGGGACAGGCCGTCGCCGATCATGGAATAGCGCTTGAGCACCAGGGGCACCCCCAGCAGGGCGGCGCACAGGCTCACCAGCACCCCGGCAATCAGGGCCCGCTGGATGAAGGGAAAGGAAAACATCAGCCAAAGACTCATTCCGCCGCCTCCTGAAACCGCCGCCCGTAAGGGGAGGCCAGATACTCCGCCGGCGTCCCCAGGAAGGAGCCCCTCCGGCCAATGTGCAGCACGGTCCCCGCGCTCCGCAGGGCGGGGCGGAGGTCGTGGGTCACCATCACCACCGCCATGCCCTCTTTGCGCCGGAGGTAGTCCAGGGTTTTGTAAAGATCCTGGGCGGCGGCGGGGTCCAGGCCGGTGATGGGCTCGTCCAGAATCAGCAGCCGCCCGGCGGCACACAGGGCCCGGGCCAGAAGCACCCGCTGCTGCTGGCCGCCGGAGAGGTCCCGGTAGCTCTGGTCTTTCAGCTCCAGCACCCCCAGCTTGCCCAGGTTCATCAGGGCCTGGGACCGCTGCGCGGCGGAGTAGAAAAACCGGGGTTTCCCCCCCCGGCTGAGGCAGCCGGAGAGCACCACCTCCAGCACCGTGGCCGGAAAATCCCGCTGGGCCCGGGTCTGCTGAGGCAGATAGCCCACAGCGCCCCGTTCCAGCTCCGCCGCCCGGAGGATTTCCCCCGCCTGGGGCTTCAGCAGGCCCAGAAGGCCCCGCAGCAGGGTGGACTTGCCGGAACCGTTGTCCCCCACAATGCAGAGGTAGTCCCCCGCCCGGATGGTGAGGTTCAGATGCGTCAGAACGCTCTGGCCCTCGTAGCCCAGGGAGAGATCCCGGCAGACAATGAGCTCAAGGGGCTCCATGGATGGCCTCCTCTCCAACGGGACGGCGGTGCGTTTCCCGGCGGGCGGGACGGGGTATGGCGGCATAGGACATAGCGGTTCCTCCTAAGCTGAGAAATGCTTTCAGTTTATAGCGGGGACCGGGAAAAGTCAAGGAAAATTGTGGATACCGAAAAGGGCCGCTTCCCCCAAAACCGCAGAAAGCAGCCGCGCCGGGCCCGTCCGCCGCAGCAAAAAACGCCCCCGAACGGGGACGTCCGGAGGGGAGGAGACCGCTGCGCACCGGCTTCGTCTGGCGCTTCGCGGTACATCCAGGCTGGAAAAGCCGTTGACCGTCCGGCCAGCCCGAACGGTCAACGGCAAAAGTTGTGTTCTTGTGAAGGACAAACCGTCTGCATCCGGCGTCCTCCGTGTTTCCTTATAATCCGCCCGTCCCGGTTTTGTCAAGTATAAAAAGCGGTTTTCGGCTGTCCGCCCCGGAACGGCAGGAATTGACAACCACTGACAGAATCGATATAATAAAGACGTCCATCCGGGCAGGCGTTTTGAGACGGCTGGCAGGTTCCGGCGTACCAGACGCCTGCGCGGCGGAAAACGGCCCGAAAAGGGGTGTTGACCGCCCGGCTGGTCTCGGACGGTCAACATAGTGAAACCCATGTCACTATAAAAGGCTGCCTGTCAGCGACAGTGCCTTTCGATTTTTATTATATCCATTCGCCCCGGCTTTGTCAAGTACAGAGAAAGCCCCGGCGGATTTTCTTGCCGCCGCCAAGGGCGGTTTCTTCCGAAAAAGGAGGCGTTTCTCCATGGACAAGCGGACTTTGTTGAAACAGTATTTCGGCCACAGCACATTCCGTCCCGGGCAGGAGGGCCTGATCGATTCCCTCCTCTCCGGTACGGACGTCCTGGGGGTCATGCCCACCGGGGCGGGAAAATCCGTCTGCTACCAGCTTCCCGCCCTGCTGCTTCCCGGCCTGACGCTGGTGATCTCCCCCCTGATTTCCCTGATGAAGGACCAGGTGACCGCCCTGGCGCAGGCAGGCATTCCCGCCGCCTTCCTCAACTCCTCCCTGGACGCCGAAGAGTACCGGGAGGTCCTCCGCCGCATCCGCCGGGGGGACTGCAAGCTCCTCTACGTCGCCCCGGAGCGCCTGCGGGCAGAGAGCTTTCTCCGCCTGATGGAGGAGGCGCCCATCTCGCTGGTGGCGGTGGACGAGGCCCACTGCGTCTCCCAGTGGGGGCAGGACTTCCGGCCCAGCTACCTGGGAATTGCCCCCCTGCTGGAGGCCCTGCCGGTCCGGCCTCCGGTGGGGGCCTTCACCGCCACCGCCACGGTGCGGGTCAAGCAGGATATCCAGACCCTGCTGGGCCTGCGGAAGCCCTACAGCATCACCACCGGCTTTGACCGGCCCAACCTCTACTTCGAAGTGGTCCGGCCCCGGAACAAGGGCGCCTGGCTGCGGGAGTTCCTGGAGGAGCGCCCCCGGGAGAGCGGCATTGTGTACTGCTCCACCCGGAAGACGGCGGACGCCGTCTGCGCGGACCTGCTGTCCCGGGGCGTCTCCGCCGCCCGGTATCACGCCGGCATGGAGGAGGCGGAGCGCCGCCGGAGCCAGGAGGACTTTGTATACGACCAGGTCCGGATTATGGTGGCGACCAACGCCTTCGGCATGGGGATTGACAAATCCAACGTCAACTTCGTGGTCCATTACAACATGCCCAAGGACCTGGAGAGCTATTACCAGGAGGCCGGACGGGCCGGACGGGACGGAAGCCCGGCCCGCTGTGTGCTGCTCTACGGTCCCGCCGACATGAACACCGCCCGGTACCTCATCACCAGCGCCCGGGAGAACCAGGAGGCGCCGGACCCGCAGCGGGTGGAACGGGACCTGGCCCGTCTGGACCAGATGCGGGCCTACTCCCGGAGCAACGGCTGCCTGCGCGCCTTCATTCTGGACTACTTCGGCGAGTTTCACACGGAGCTTTCCTGCGGCAACTGCGGCAACTGCGCCGCCCGCTACCGGCGGAGGGACATCACCGTGGAGGCCCAGAAGGTGCTGTCGGCAGTGGCCCGGGTGGAGCGGTGCTGTTCCCACAGCATGGGGGCTTCCGTCATCATCCGGCTGCTCCAGGGGAGCCGGGACAAGCGGCTTCTCCAGCTGGGCCTGGACCAGCTGCCCACCTACGGGGCCCTGAAGGGCGAGGGACAGGACCGGATACGGGCCTATATCGAACACCTTCTGGAGGAAGGCTATCTGATGACGGAGGGAGAGGAATTCCCGGTTCTGCGGCTGACGGCGGCGGCCCGGGAGGTGCTGTTTCGCAATCGGAGGGTAATCATACAGGAGCGGGTGTACCCGGAGGCGGGGACACAGCGTCCCGTGCTGCCCCGGGAGGAGGACAGCGGTCTCTTCGAGGCGCTGCGGGCCCTGCGTTACCGGCTGTCCCAGGAGGAGGGCGTCCCGGCGTACATGATTTTCAGCAACAAGACCCTGACGGAGATGGCGGCGGCCCGGCCCGTGACCTGGGAGGAATTCCTGCGGGTCCCCGGCGTGGGGACGGTGAAGGCGGACCGCTACGGCGCGGCCTTCCTGAAGGCCATCGAGGACTGGCGGGCCGGTGTGGGCTGAACGCGAAAAAGGACGTGTCCCGGAGGACGCGTCCTTTTTGTTTTTTCGCCGTCACGCCGAGCGGATGACGTCCTTGTTCTTCGCGAAGTACTCCACGCCGGAATAGAGGGTGGTCAGGGTGATGACCCAGCCGCAGAGGGGATCTGCCCACCGGAGCCATCCAGCGGCGCCGTTGACCATTGCCCCGGACTGCGGCGCGATGACGGGCCCCAGCAGCAGCATCACCACAATGCACACCATGGTAGCGGCGGTTTTCACCTTCCCGGACCATCCGGCGGCAATGACCCGCCCGTTGTCGGAGGCCACCATCCGCAGGCCGCTGACGGCGAATTCCCGGGTGATGACAACCATCAGCATCCACGCGGGCATCCGGCCGCACTCCACAAACCACAGCATGGCCGCCGTCACCAGGATTTTGTCCGCCAGCGGGTCGGCAAACTTGCCGAAATCCGTGATAAGGTTGTATTTCCGGGCGATTTTCCCGTCCAGCAGGTCGGTCAGGCTGGCCAGGATGAAGATGGCCAGGGCGGCGTAATCCGCGCCGGGGAAGCCCCAGTACAGCACCCCCATGAAAACCGGCGTGAGGATGATGCGCAGCATGGTCAGTTTGTTGGGCAGATTCATAGATGTTCCTCCTCTGGGTAGGTCTTGTCTTTCCAGTACCACCACTTCTGTTTGTCCGGGTCCCAGGCGTCGTGGTCCGCGCAGTACACCGCCGCCCGCCAGACGTACAGGGCGCAGCGGTCCTCCCGGCGGCCTTTCAGCAGGCATTCCCGCAGGTAGAGTTCCTCCGGGTCCTGTCCCCGCAGGTCCTTCACCTCCCGGATGCCCAGGGCCTCCATCACGGCGGCGGTGCGGGGTCCTACGCCGGGCAGCGCCGTCAGGGGACTCTTTTCCGCCCGCTTTCCGGCGGCGCTCATTCCACCCGTTCCCCGGTGAGCTCGCCGTCCAGCACTCCGGTGAAGCGGACGGTGACGAAGGTCCCCGGCTCCGGGTCCTCCTCCGCCGAGAACCAGATGCGCCCGTCAATCTCCGGGGACTCGGCGCCGCTCCGGCCGAAGAACATCTGGGCCTGCCCGTCGAAGCCCTCGCAGAGGACCTCCCGCTCCTCCCCCAGGAGGGATTCGTTGTAGGCGTCCATGATCTCCGACTGTATATCCACTGCCACCTCGGCCCGGCGGGCGGCCTCATCGCTGTCCGGGTGGTCCATCTGGGCGGCCCGGGTGCCCTCCTCCGGGGAGAAGGGGAAGACGCCGGCCCGCTCGATCTTCTGCTCCCGGAGGAATTCGCAGAGCTCATCGAACTCCGCTTCTCCCTCCCCGGGCAGGCCGGTGATGAGGCTGGTCCGCAGCACCAGACCGGGAATCCGCTCCCGCAGCCTGCGGAAGAGGGCCTGGATGGAGGCCTTGGTGTCCCGGCGGTTCATGGCTTTCAGGATGCCGTCATTGCAGTGCTGGATGGGGATGTCCAGATAGGGGAGAATCTTGGGCCCGGCGGCAATGGTGTCGATCAAATCCTCCGTAATTTCGTCGGGGTAGAGGTAGTGGAGGCGAATCCAGTGAAAGTCCAGTTTGCACAACTCCCGGAGCAGGGCGGCCAGCTGATGTTCTCCGTTCAGGTCCGTGCCGTAGCGGGTGATGTCCTGGGCGATGACCAGCAGCTCCCGCACACCGGCGGAGGCCAGCTCCGCCGCCTCGTCCAGCAGCTCTCCCATGGGACGGCTCCGGTATTTGCCCCGCAGGGAGGGGATGACGCAGTAGGCGCAGTGGTTGTCGCAGCCCTCGGCAATGCGGAGGTAGGCGAACCAGGGGGGCGTGGAGAGAATGCGGGGGCCGTTTTGGGGAGCGGTGTGGATGTTCCCCAGACGGCAGGGGCGGAGCTTTCCGTCCAGGACCTCCTCCAGGGCCGGAACGATTTCGCCGTAGCTGCCGGTGCCCAGGATGCCGTCCACTTCCGGCAGCTCTTCCAGGATGCCGGTCTGATAGCGCTGCGCCATGCAGCCGGTGACCAGGATTTTGCCCAGGCGGCCGGCCTTTTTCCGCTCCGCCAGGTCCAGGATGACGTCAATGGCCTCCTGGCAGGCGGAGGCCAGGAAGCCGCAGGTGTTGACCACCGCCGCGTCGGCGCCGTCGGCCTCGGGGGCCAGCTGGTATCCGGCGGCTTGGGCCAGGGACATCATCTGTTCGCAGTTCACCTGGTTTTTGGCGCAGCCCAGGGAGATGAAGGCGATTTTGTGTGACATGAAAATACCTTTCTCTTCATATTGTCCAGCTTATACTGCTGTATCGGAATCTGTGCATTTGTAGGTTGGCCAATCTGGTTTATAGTCCGGATTTGCTTGGTTTCCCCAAAGCTTCCAGCCGTCACGGACGCCGCGGGCAAACAATTCCAAATATGGCCCGGGGCTGCATTGCTCAATCAGGGTAATCATTTCCTCCGGTTTGCGGGAGTGCTCCCGTTTCTGACTCCTGATCAAATTTACCTGCACACGTCCGGGAGCCAATGTCCTGGCCTTGCTGCCGCGAACCCCGAAAAGCAATAATTCTGTTACATTTCGGAAATAAAAACCTACGCCGCGTCCATCCGGACCGCCGTCTTTTCGGACTTTTTCCCAAACAATATTGGTTTTGTATTGGAATCCCCAGGCGTTCAATACCTCCAGGCCCTGGGGAAGAAGCGCGTTTGGAACCCAAAGATACAAATGGCTGGTTTCATCGGCGACCGCAGCCACAGGAATCTGTTTGATGTCTTCTAAGCTCATAGTTGGGTAACGATTCAAGCGCTTGTTTTCCGGCGCCATTTTCCCTGTGCGGTTTTGAAATTGCCAAGGCGGGTCTGCGAGAATCGTTTTAAATTTCTGTCCTTCACAAAACGCCACAAGATCATGTTCCATGTGATAATAAATGTCTGGAGCCGCCATGGTCATTCCCCTTTCCAGTCAGAAACGGTTTCCGGTGTAATGCCCACCACAAGCAGAGGGCACCCGCCATGCCGCCTGGCATGAATGCGGGGCAGAAGTTTTCCCATCCAGGTCGTGCTTGCGCCGTACTTTTTCTTTATTTCGGGTCCCAGAGAATCAAACACGACGTTCAGCTTCTCGCTTCGTGTGATCAAAACGCCGCAGGAAATAACACCGCATTCAAAAAAGGTGCGAAAAGCGTATAAATCGCGGTCAAAAGTTTGGTCTTTGCTGTTCCATTCCAGATCAACAGCTACCTCTCCCTTGACATAATCGATTTTATGGCCGCTGATAAAATTATTCAATTGAAATTCCCGGCTAGGTTTTTTTCTGGTTTTACCCTCTAAAAGCCGAACAACTAAATCACCGGATATTTCGGTTTCTTCCCAGCCAAGGGGCCTCAGGAGGGCGCTTATTTTTTTGGGGACGTTTGACTCGTTCCCTCCCCTCTCCAAAATGTCCGATAACTCAATTTGAAATTTTTCCAGAGTATGCATAATTTCTGCAAATGCGCCGGTATGCGTTTGGCTCAAAATTTCAGCAGCACTGTTGAAGTTATATAACTCGTATCGATTTCTGATTGTTTCAGGAATCAACTCCATCCATCTATCCATAACGCGCTTCCTCATATATCCGACATATCTTGCTCCTCCAGGGCATCCCCCAGCCGGGTCCAAGCCCCTTTGATTTCCCCCCAGGAGAAGCCCCGCCGCAGTAAGGCGTTGGTCAGCCGCCGCTTTTCCTTCTCGTCCGGGACCCGGCCCCGGAGCTTGCTTTGCAGAAACGCGTCCGCCTGTCCGCCCTCCTCCGGCGCCTGCTCCAGGGCCTCCTCCCACAGCTCCCGGGGAATTCCCTTTTCCCGCAGCTTTTCCCGCAGGCGGGCGGGACCATAGCCCCGGGCGCTGTAGTGCCGGACCAGCAGCGCGGCGTATTCTTGGTCGTTCAGAGCCCCAATGGCCTCCAGCCATTCGGCGGCGTAACGGGCGCCGGCCGCGCTGGCGCCCTTCTCCCGGAGCTTTTTCTCCAGCTCCCAGCGGCTCATGGCCCGGCGGCCTATGAGGCTGGCGGCGGCGGATTTCAGGTTGGAAACCCCGGCGGCCTCCTTCAGCCGTTCCAGAGCCCCGCTGTCCAGCTGGTCCCCGGCCCGGAGACCGAAGTCCAGCAGCTCCTGTTCCGTGATTTTCAGACAGGACCCGTCCTCCAGAAAAACCAGGACGCGGCCAGCCCGGCGGCGGGAGGCCTCGATCCGCTCAATCCGCATGTTCCGCGTCGCCCGTGGGGTCGAAGTCCTCGGCCTGGATGCCTACGGCCTTTTTCGAGGAGGCGCTCTCCCCCCGTCCGGCGGCCTTGGCGGCGGCCCGGGACTGGGCGGTCATGAGCTTATCGAAGTTGCTGCGGATGTCCTCCTCCAGCTTCTGCTGTACCTCCGGATTCTCCTGCAGATAACGCTTGGCGGCATCCCGGCCCTGGCCGATTCGGGTCTCTCCCATGGAGAACCAGGAACCGGCTTTCTGCACAAGCTCCAGCTTCACGCCCAGGTCAATGAGTTCCCCGTCCCGGGCAATGCCCTCGCCGTACATGATGTCGAATTCGGCCTCCCGGAACGGGGGGGCCATTTTGTTTTTCACCACCTTTGCTTTGGTGCGGTTGCCAATGATTTCGCTGCCGTTTTTCAGGGATTCCACCCGGCGCACGTCAATGCGGACGGAGGAATAGAACTTCAGGGCCCGGCCGCCGGTGGTGACCTCGGGGTTGCCGTACATGACGCCCACTTTTTCCCGCAGCTGGTTGATGAAGATGACAATGGTGTTGGTCTTGCCAATGGCGGCGGTGAGCTTCCGCAGGGCCTGGCTCATGAGGCGGGCATGGAGGCCCACGTAGCTGTCGCCCATCTCGCCTTCGATTTCCGTCCGGGGCACCAGGGCGGCGACGGAGTCCACGACAATGACGTCAATGGCGCCGGAACGAACCAGGGCCTCGGTGATTTCCAGGGCCTGTTCGCCGGTGTCGGGCTGGGAGATGAGCATATCCTCCACCCGGACGCCCAGGGCCCGGGCATAAGCGGGGTCCAGGGCGTGTTCGGCGTCCACGAAGGCCACTTCGCCGCCCCGCTTCTGGGCCTCGGCCACCACATGAAGGGCCAGGGTGGTCTTGCCGGAGGACTCCGGGCCGTAGATTTCCACAATGCGGCCCCGGGGCAGGCCGCCAATGCCCAGGGCCACGTCCAGAGCCAGGGAGCCGGTGGGGATGACCTCCACGTTCAGGGCGGTGTTGTCTCCCAGACGCATGATGGAGCCCTTGCCGTACATTTTCTCGATCTGGGCCATTGCGGTTTCAATGGCCTTTTTCTTGTCCGTTGCCGGAGCCGCGGAAGGCAGCGGCGCTTTCTCTTTTGCCACAGTGTGTTCCTCCTAAATGCGAAATGTAGTGGGAAGCGGGGTCATTCACCTTCCTGGGGAATGATGAGAACGCAGATAATGTAGGCCGGAATGCCGCTGCCGCCCAGGGCCGTGAAGGCCGCCCAGGCCAGACGGACCAGAGTGGGGTCTATGTCGAAGTAGGCGGCAATGCCGCCGCAGACGCCGCCGAGAATTTTTCCCTGATTGATTCTGTAAAGCCGTTTTCTCATAAAAATAAACCTCTTTTCCAAATGAACGTATGTGGTAAAAACGGAGGAAAATGGAGCGTTCAAAGTTCCTTGCAGAGGGTGCCGAAGACGACCCGGGGAATGCCGCGGCGGTCCTTCTTCACCTGAATGTCGCCGAAGCCCTGGCTGCGCATCAGGCGGAGAACGGCGTCGGCCTGTCCCAACCCCACTTCGAAGTAGAGGCGTCCGCCGGGGGCCAGGGCGTCCTGCCAGCCGCAGACAATGGAGCGGTAGAAATCGAGGCCGTCGGCGCCTCCGTCCAGGGCCAGATGGGGTTCGTAGTCCCGGACGGAAATTTCCAGACCGGGGATGTCGCCGGTGGGGATGTAGGGGGGATTGCAGAGGATGCAGTGGAATTCGCCCAGGGAGCGTTCCGGCTTTTGCATGGCGTCCAGCTGAATGGGCATCACGCGTCCGGTGAGGCCGTTGCGCCGGATGTTCTGGCGGCAGATTTTCAAAGCGCTGTCGGAGAGATCACCCAGAATGACCCGGGCCTGGGGGACGTGAGCGGCGGCGGCCAGCCCTAAGCATCCGCTTCCGGCGCAGAGGTCCAGGACCCGGCATTCGTCTAAACCTTGGAGATAGGAAATGGCGGTTTCGGCCAGAACCTCGGTGTCGGCCCTGGGAATGAGGACGTCCTGTGAAATGTCCAGAGGGAGGCCGTAAAATTCCCATTCGCCAATCAGATAAGCGACTGGCTCACCGGCGGCGCGGCGTTCCACCAGCTTCCGGACGGCCTCTTCGCGTTCCGGGGAGGCGTAGAGTCTGCTGTCGCGGGTCAGTTCTTCGCGGCTTTTGCCGGTGCCGAAGCAGACCAGCTCCCGGGCCTCCAGGGTAGCGGCCTCAATGCCCAAGGAGCGGAACTGCTGGCGGATGTCGAGATACAGGTCGTTGTACGTGATCGCCATCAGGAATCACCTCGTTCATAGTTGACAGTCGGGAAAGAACAAGAGGGGGGAGAGGGGAAGAAAAGGAGAGGAGAGAAAAAGGGGAGGAAAGAAAAAGGAGAGGAAAGAAAAAGGGGAGGAAAGCGGAAAGGAGCAGAGGAAACAAAAGGGACTCCAAACCCCGTCCCCCGCAGGGCCCCGTCCATCATCCCCCGCAGGGAATCCATCGTCCATCGTCCCCCGTCCTTCGTCCCTCCCCCCGCAGGGAAGGGGGAATGCTCAAGGGGGGACCGCAGTCCCCTCTTGACCAGCGGCGGAGGAAATGGAACGGAATGGATGCCGCCGCGGCGCGGCGGCGTAATGGAGTGGAATTTCCGACGCCGCCTACCAGGCGTCTTTTCCTTTTTCATCCGGGAGAACCAGCTCCAGGGAGCGGATTGCGCAGGCAATCATGGAATCGTCGGGCTCATTGGTGGTAAAATTCTGCATCCAAAGACCGGGGGCGGTGAGCAGCTTGGCCAAAGCGCTTTCCTGAACATGCCGGCCCACCCAGCGGTTGAACTCGTAGGTCACGCCGACCACCAAAGGCAGAAGAAGCAGATGCACGGCGGTGCGCAGCCAGGCATTGGTAATTGGCCAGATGCCGAAGACCACGCTGGAAAACAGAATGGATACGGCAATCACAACAAAGAGGAAGCTGGTGCCGCAGCGGGGGTGATGCCGGGGCTGAAGGCGGACGTTCTCCACAGTAAGAGGCAATCCGGCCTCGTAGCAGAAAATAGTCTTATGTTCCGCGCCGTGATATTGAAAGACGCGGTAAATATCCTTCTGTTTGGAGCAGAGGATCAGGTAGGCCAGGAAGATGAAAACTTTCAGCAGGCCCTCCACCAGATTTCGTCCCCAAAGGGGAAACGCGGGGAAGAAGTGGAGAATCGCGCCGGTGAGGAGGGTGGGGAGGACCATAAAGAGGAAGACGGACATGCCGACGCCCAGGACGACGGCCAGCGTAACGGCGGCGGACTCCAGTTTTTTGCTGGAGAGGTGACGTTCCAGCCATTGTTCCAGCTTGGAAGGCTGGGCGGCCTCTTCGTCGGGGTAAAAATCAGCGGAGTACATCAGGGCCTTCACGCCGCTGACCATGGAATCCAGGAAATTGACAGTGCCGCGCAGGAGGGGGAGGCCGAGGATGGGGAAGCGGTCTTTGATAAAGCGAAGGGTTTCGGTTTTTTCGATTAGTTGGCCGTCCTGGTTGCGGACGACGATAGCCTGTTTTTCAGGGCCGCGCATGAGGATGCCTTCAATGAGTGCCTGTCCGCCGATACTGGTGCGGAAGGCGCAGGGTTTGTTGTCTGCCATTGGAATTCCTTTCTGTTGAAAGTGCGATTTTTTGCAATTTTATTCGACGCCGGAGGCGTCGGCGGCGTCGAAAATTCCACTCCATTCCGCTGCCGCGGTGCGGCAGCATCCATTCCGTTCCATTTCCTCCGCCGCTAATCAAGAGGGGACTGCGGTCCCCCCTTGAGCATTCCCCCTGGAGACGGGGGACGAAGGACGAGAGACGAAGGACGAGAGACGAGGGATATCCTGCGGGAG
>JAAWLO010000077.1 GCA_022797935.1 Oscillibacter sp.
CGTTTTCTCTTTTTGGCGCATCCAAAAAGAGAAAATGGGGGGTGCATTGAACCAGCTAGCATCCTGGCTGGCATTTCCCCGCCCGTCAGGGCAAGTACAGACTTCCCCCTTCGGGGGAAAAAGCAAAATCCCCTTATTCGGAGAAAAAACCCTTCCCCTGCGGGGAAAACCCAAACTCCCCCCTCGCGGAAGCGAGAACCCCCTCCCCCGTTCGGGGGAGAAAGGCCCTATGCAATCGGCCGGTTGGAGGGATTCACAATCAACCGCCAGTCCAAATCTCCCCTGGAGAGCCCCAAAACCAACATTTCCGCAGTAGCAATATTACTTGCAAACGGAATCCGGTTTTGGTCGCAAAGGCGAGAGATATAAGAAATATCCCCAGCCCGGTCCTCATTGGCAGGGTCGTTGAAAAAGAGGACCATGTCAAATTCATTATAGGCAATCCGCGCGCCGATCTGCTGGCTGCCGCCATGGGCGTAAGTCAGAAAGCAGTGAACATGCAGGCCGGTGGAGTCCGCCACCATATGTCCAGTGGTATTGGTGGCGTAAAGCTGATGGCGGGCTAGAACGCCGGCATAGGCCGTGCAGAACTGTACCATCAGCTCCTTCTTGTTGTCGTGAGCCATCAGAGCGATATTCATGCAGAACTCCTTTCTCCTTTATTTGATGCGCAGAAGGGGAACCCGCTCCCCCTGAAGCCGCCGGGCAATGTTGCGGTACGCGGCGGCAGCCCCTTGGCTGGAGGCTAACAGGAGAGGAACCCCTCGGTTCAGACTGAGAGGCAGGGCGTCGTCCTCTGGAATGACGCCGATGAGAGGAAGCCCCGCCCGGTCAATGGCGTCGTCAATGGTGGCGTGCATATGGCGGAGCATCTTCCGGCGGACCCGGTTGACCACCAGATGAAGCATTCCCGCCGGAAAGCGGTTCAATTCCATGACTGTGTGCTGGGCATCCCGCAGAGAGGAGGCCTCCGCCGTAGTGACCACCACAGCCCGGTCCGCGTCCTGAGAAGCCAATTGAAATCCGGTTCCCAGGCCCGCCGGGGCGTCCAGCAGACAGTAATCGAAGTGCTGCCGGGCCTCTTCCAGCAGGGCGGCCATCTCCTCCTTCGTCACGGGATGCCCCCGGGGCCGAACAGGAGCCGTCAGCAGAAAGAGTCCGGAGAGCTGGGGGTGCTCCACAGCGGCGTCCTCCAGAGGACAGCGCCGCTGGGCCACATCCGTGAAGTCCATCAGGGCCTGGTCCGTCAGTCCCAGAGCCAGGTCCAGGTTGCGCAGGGCAATGTCGCAGTCCAGACACAGAACCCGCTTGCCGCTGAGAGCCAGCGCAGCTCCAACTCCGGCGGTGAATGAAGTCTTGCCGGTGCCGCCCTTGCCGGAGACCACGGCGATGCATTGGCCCGGCATTTGGAACCCCCCTTTCAAAGCTGATACTTCCTTTTCTCATCCGTCTCCTCCGGCAGAATCCGGAAAATTTTCCGGAATGCTGAATGTGGACAAAAAGAGACTGCCGGAGCTTCGCTGTTTCCATTATAACGGATTCTTCTTGATTTTTGCAAACGTTCTGGGATATTTTTTTGGAGTTTCCCGAATTTTTTCTATGGCGATGAGCCGGTGCCGCACCTCTGTGCCGGGAATGGAGTAGTCCATGGGCTTCCGCAGCCGTCCGCCTAGGAGATCCACCGCCCGTCCGGCGGCCTCCAATTCCCCGGCGGTGTCCACGGATTTCATGGCCAGAAAGAAGCCCCCCACCTTTACCAGAGGCAGGCACAGTTCCGCCAGCACAGGCAGTGCCGCCACCGCCCGGCTTACCGTCAGATCAAAGGCTTCCCGATGGCTTTGGGCGAATTCCTCCGCCCGGCCGTGGACGCATGCCACCGCTTCCAGTTTCAAGGCCCCGCAGACCTCCTGGAGAAAATCCACCCGTTTGCGCTGGGCGTCCAGCAAGGTCAGGCAGATAGAGGGCTCTAGCAGCTTCAGGGGCAGCCCGGGAAAGCCTGCGCCAGTGCCGACGTCTGCCACGGATTTCCCCCGGAAGTCCGCCAAAGCCAGCAGGGCGGCGCTGTCCAGAAAGTGCAGCCGCGCCACTTCTGCCGGGTCCGTAATGGCGGTGAGATTCATTACCTGATTTTTTTCCGCCAACAAAGAGGCATAGCGTTCCAGTGCCGGGATTGCCTCTATGGACAGGCCCAGGGCCGTCAGTCCCTCCTGGAGAATGGCCTTCATCCTTTCTCCTTCAGCAGGTCCCGGATTTCTCTCAGCAGTGTTTCCTCAGCAGAGGGTCCCGGCGGCGGGGGCGGGGGAGCAGTTTCCTTTTTTTTGTGGAAGCTGTTCAGGGCCTTTACCAGACAGAAGACTACAAAGGACATAATCAGGAAGTTCAGAATGGCCTGAATGAAATTGCCGTATGTGATGACGGCAGACCCGATTTGTATTGACAGCTGGGCAAAGGAAACGCTGTTGGTGAAGATACCCAGAATGGGCATGACGATGTCATTGATGAGGGAATTGGTGATATTGGAGAAAGCGCCGCCGATAATGACGCCTACCGCCAGGTCCATCACGTTGCCCCGGGCAATGAAGGTCTTAAATTCTGCGAAGAAACCAGAGGTCGTTTTTGCCATAAAAGTGAATCCCTTTCGTATGATTTTCTGAAACGATAACGTTCTGTTGATTTAATTTTCCCCTGAAAGTGCGTTCAGAACCCGCTGAGCCAGCAAAGCAGCCTGTCCGCGGGTCAGCCACTCCGCCCCGCCGAAGGTCCCTGCTTCGTCAAAGCCCTGCAGGATGCCCCTGCGGAAGAGGGAGAGAACTGCCTCCGTGTCGTCTTCCCCGAAGCGCCAGTCGGGCAGGTCCGGAATGACGTCCACCCTCCGGACCTCCGGAAGCGCTTCGCAGATGGCCGCCAGGGGCACCGCGAATTCCATGCGCCAGACGGATTCGGAAACCTGGGAGTCCAGAAAGAAGGTGCGGAAGTTCAGGGGAAGCTGCTCCGGTGTGCGCCAGAGCAGGTACAAAACCGCGTCGTAGGGCGTGGGGTCCTCCAGGCCGTAGGTCCGGTTGACCTCCCAGGTACTCCGCCAGCCCATGGCGTCCTTCTGGTATTGGTCCAGATTCAGCGCGTTTGTGCCCTCGGGGAGGAGGAAACGGTAGCGGGTGCAGCTGTCCTCCGGGTCGTAGCCCAGGCGGGCGCCCTGGGCGGTAAGACCGGGCCCGTCCTCGGGAAAGCCCACTTCCAGGGTCAGCCGCTCCTGGGGGAGACATTCCTCCCAAAAAGTCACCATTAATTCCTGGGGCTCGCAGGCATGGAAGTCCAGGCAGTAGGCGGAGAAGAGGTTATGGACCAGCGCGCCCTCCCCGTCGTAGAAACGGATGTAATCCCCCAGGTCCTCCGGCAGGGGAGGGATGACGCCGCCGCTGCCTAAGCGCAGGCTGTGCAGCCTGGCCAGGAGCTGGACCATCTCCGCTTTCGTAAGGGGCTCTTGGACACCGAAGCGGTCTTCGCCGATGGGGTCCAGCCAGCCAAATTCGTAAAGAGTGGAGACGGAGTTGAAATAGAGGCTGTCCGTGGAGGGGATATCGGAGAAACCGGGATAGCCCTTCTGTTTCAGGGGTTCTGTACCCGTTGCGCCGCAAGGGATACAGAGGACAGACAGGAATACAGCCGCCAGAAGCGGGAAAAACGAGCCCTCTTTCATCACATCTCCTTCTATCGGCTGGAAACCGGTTCAACAAACAGGAGTCAAAGCGGCGGATAATTACAAAACGTAGTTACTTCTTGGGAACCAGCTTCTCCGTGCCGCCCATGTAGGGCCGGAGGACCTCCGGAATGAGGACGGTGCCGTCGGCCTGGAGATTGTTCTCCAGGAAGGCGATCAGCATCCGGGGCGGAGCGACGCAGGTGTTGTTCAGCGTGTGGCACAGCTGGGTCTTGCCGGACTCATCCTTGTAGCGGATGCGCAGCCGCCGGGCCTGGGCGTCTCCCAGGTTGGAGCAGGAGCAAACCTCAAAGTATTTCTGCTGCCGGGGGGACCAGGCTTCAATATCACAGCTCTTGACCTTCAGGTCTGCCAG
The DNA here is from genome assembly GCA_022797935.1 of Oscillibacter sp. GTDB lineage: Bacteria > Bacillota > Clostridia > Oscillospirales > Oscillospiraceae > Oscillibacter. The sequence goes on from JAAWLO010000077.1 coordinate 4,074, forward strand.
GTCGCCGGAACAGCACTCCAACTGCCGGACGGGAATATCCAGGGAGCGGAAGAGCTCCACGGAGAACTGCCAGAGCTTCTCGTACCAGTCTTTGGACTCCTCGGGCTTGCAGACCACAATCATCTCCTGCTTTTCAAACTGGTGAATGCGGTAGATGCCCCGTTCCTCAATGCCGTGTGCGCCTTTTTCCTTGCGGAAGCAGGGAGAATAAGAGGTAAGGGTCTGGGGGAGCTTTTCATTGGGGAGGATTTGGTCAATAAAGCGGCCAATCATGGAGTGCTCGCTGGTGCCGATCAGGTAAAGATCCTCCCCCTCGATTTTGTACATCATGCCGTCCATATCGGTCTGGCTCATGACGCCTTCTACCACGTTGCCGTGAATCATGAAAGGAGGAATGCAGTACGTAAAGCCTTTGCTGATCATGAAATCCCGTCCATAGGCCAGCACAGCTTCATGGAGCCGGGCAATGTCTCCCAGAAGGTAGTAGAAGCCGTTGCCGGAAACCCGTCCGGCGGCGTCCAGGTCAATGCCCTCAAAGGACTCCATGATCTCCGTGTGATAGGGGATGGGGAAATCGGGTGTTTTGGCCTCGCCGAAGCGCTGGATCTCCACATTCTCGCTGTCGTCCTTGCCAATGGGGACGGAGGGGTCGATGATCTGGGGAATCTGAAGCATTTTATGGTGAAGGTGAATTTCCAGCTCCGTTTCCTGGCGTTCCAGTTCTGCCAAACGGTCTGCCTGCTGCTTTACCTGGGCCTTGACGGCCTCAGCCTCCTGGAGCTTGGAGGGGTCTTTTTTGGCCTGTCCCATCAGGACGCCGATCTGTTTGGAAAGGCTGTTGCGGTTGGAGCGCAGCTGGTCTGCCTCTGCAATGGCGGCGCGGCGCTTGGTGTCCAGGTCCAGAACCTCGTCCACCAAGGGAAGCTTGGCGTCCTGGTATTTTTTCCGGATGTTCTCCCGAACAAGGTCGGGGTTTTCGCGGATGAATCGAATGTCCAGCATAGGGGATTCCTTCTTTCCTTTTTCTTATATGTGTCTGAACTGTTTCACGTGAAACAAAGAGAACGGTCAGTCTGTCTCCATCAAAGGCCGAAGAACCTCTGCCAGAGCCTCCCCGGTCTCCCGGGAGTCCGGCACCCAAAGGGGGAGGCTCCGGCTGCTATTGGGAGAGGAGCAGGACCAGGAGTCGATGAAGAACTGCACCTGCACATAGTTTCCGTCTTCCTGGCCAAGCAGGAACAGGACGTGTTGGTCGCCATCCTGGGTGACGCGGGCCCGGATGCCATTCTGGGGCAGGAACTGAAGCAGCAGATTCCAGGGGGGACGGCGGAAGCGCAGAGCCTCCAGAGCCGTCAGGGCGGCGTCCCATTCCGGGTCCTCCGGGTAGAGCTCCCGGATGGCGGAGGGTCCGTCGCTGTGGTGTTCTGGACCCAGAGGGCGGGAGTAGAGAGAGAGGACATCGGCCTGCGTCACCCCCGGTATCAGACCGTAGACGTCCACGGGCCGGGAATACCACGCCAGCGCCAGCAGCAGGGCCAATGCCAGGCTTAGGGACTTCCCATGCTGCTTCAGCCAGCTCATGGAGCCGCTTCGGTTTGCGCCGCCTCCCAGGCCTCCAGACCTGTTTGGATCTCCTGACAGCGCTCCGCCGTCAGGTCTGTGAGGAATTCGGTATCCAGTTCATCCAAAATGGTCCGGCACTGCGCAAAGTCCTCCTGAAGGTAGGCCTGGTTCAGCTGCCAGAACTGGTCTATGGCGGTCTGGGTCTCTTCCAGTATGTGTTCTACATGGGAAAGGCTGTCGGCAGCGCCGTCCAGGGAGGTCTGGAATTGGTCCGCAGCCTCCTTGCTCTCCGCCAGTTCTTTCTGGAGGGAAATGACTTGTTCCTGCAGGTCCTGTACCTCCTGCATGACGGTGACCGAGCTTTGCAGGCGGCCCAGAGCTTCTGTGTTGCTCCGCTGGTGGGTGAAAAAGGACAGGGCCATCAGCAGGAACGCGGCGATAAACATCACCATAATATAGACGATGACGGGTTTCCGGTCCTTCTCCACAGGCGGCGTCTCCGCGCTCTCTCCCGGATTGCTCCGTTTTTCCACTTTCATTCCTCCGGTCCTTTCCGTTTCATGCGCAGCAGGGCCAGGGCTTCCAACAGGTCGTTGAGATCGTCCAGACCGTAGTATTCCAATTCAATCCGGCCCTTCTTCCGGCCGGAGACGATTCGCACGCCCCGGCCCAGCTTGGACGCCAGATTCTGCTGTGCCTCCGCTGTGTAGTTGACCTCTTCCGGCGGTTCCGGCAGGGGCTCGTCGGTTGGTTCTGTCAAAAGGCGCTTGACCAGGGCTTCCGTCTGCCGCACTGACAGCTGTCCCTGAAGCACCAGCCCGGCCGCCTGTTCCTGCAGGGCAGGGGAGAGGGGGAGCAGAGTCCGGGCATGTCCGGCGGAGAGCTGTCCCTCTTCCACCAGTTTCCGCACCGGCCCATGGAGACCCAGAAGCCGCAGGGCGTTGGCCACGGCGCTGCGGGATTTTCCCACCCGCTGGGCCGCCTCCTCCTGGGTCATGTGATAGGTTTGAATGAGAGATTGGAAGCCCGCCGCTTCCTCCATGGGGTTCAGGTCCTCCCGCTGGAGGTTTTCCACCAGAGCCAGTTCGGCCGCTTTCTGGTCGTCAGCGTCCACCACCACGGCTGGTACTTCGCTGAGACCCGCCAGACGGGCAGCCCGCCAGCGCCGTTCTCCGGCGATAATTTGATAGTAGCCGGTGGAGAGCTTCCGCACGGTCAGGGGCTGGATAATGCCATGCTCCCGAATGGAATCCGCCAACTCCGCCAGGGCCGCTTCGTCAAAGAGTTTTCGGGGCTGGGCGGAGTAACTTTCTACTTGAGAAATCGGTAAATATAGGTTTCCCGCAGCCTCTGGCTTTAATACGTCGTCGCCCAATAAGGCGCCCAATCCCCGCCCGAGACCGGAGGGTTTTTTATTTGCCACAGATCGACGCTCCTTTCCATATCCGTTGTACACACAAGGGGAGGGGACCGACTCCCCAATTTTGCCGCTTCCCGGAAGGACCGGCAGAAGGTCAGGTCTCCTTCTGGGAGGTCAGACGCTTGAGAAACTCGCCGCAGAAAGCCGTGTAGGCGTCCGCCCCCCGGGAGGCCCGGTCATAGGCCATAATCGGCTTGCCGTGGCTGGGGGCCTCGGAAAGGCGGATGTTGCGGGGAATGACGGCGGCATAGACTTTGCCGGGAAAATAGTGCTTGACCTCCTCCGCCACCTGAAGAGCCAGATTTGTCCGCCCGTCGAACATGGTCAGCAGCACGCCGTCCAGCTCCAGGGAGGGATTCAGGGACCGCCGTACCAGACGGACGGTGTTCATCAGGTCGCTGAGTCCCTCCAGAGCAAAGTACTCGCACTGCACCGGCACCAGAATGGCGTCGGCGGCGCAGAGGCCGTTGAGGGTCAGCAGCTCCAGAGAGGGCGGGCAGTCAATCAGGATGAAATCATAAGCCTCCCGCAAGGGCTCCAAAGCGTCCCGCAGCAGATATTCCCGCCGTTCCATGCCGATCATCTCCACACCGGCGCCGGCCAGAGCCTTATTGGAGGGCATAACGTCTCCATAGCGGGTGTGGACCACCACCTCCGCCGGGGGAAGCTCGCCAATGAGCGCGGTATAGACGCCCTTGGAGAGGCTCTTGTCCACGCCCATGCCGGAAGTGGCGTTTGCCTGGGGGTCAAAGTCGCAGAGGAGAACGCGTTTTCCCGCCTCATTCAGGGCGGCGGCGAGGCTGACGCAGGTAGTGGTCTTTCCCACGCCCCCCTTTTGGTTGACAACCGCAATAATTCTAGCCACAAAAGCACCTGCTTTCCCGTTTTTCCGGCCTGTCCCACCGGAAGGCGGACGCCGGAACGTTCCGGAGCCGTATATTTCTTCATTATAACAAGGGCAGACTCGGCTTGCAAGGTTTCCGCCGAAAAAATTTCAAAAAACTCCTTTCCGCAAAAAAATGTTTCACGTGAAACAGAAGGGAAAGCCCCAAGCTCTGTTTCACGTGAAACAATCACTGCCAACCAAAGACGCGGACACTGCAGGGGGGAAGGGTTACCGTATCCCCATCCACCGGCTGTTCTGCCAGCAGATCCTGATAGCCGGTATCCGGCAGGGTGAATACCGTCTCCTCTGTTCCGGCGTTTACCAGGGTGACGGTGGCCTGCCGCCAGATCTCCCGGGAGAAGGCCATCAGAGGGCCCTGGGCTTTCAGCCAGCGGATGGAGCCCCGGCACAGGGACGCCCGCTGCCGCCGGAGCTTGCCCAGTTGGGTGAACCAGGCGGTCAATTCCCGGTCTTCCCGGCCCCAGGGGAAGGTTCCCCGGTTAAAGGGATCGGCCGTGCCCTCCATACCGGCCTCGTCGCCATAATAAATCATGGGGGTGCCGGGGAAGGTGAAGAGCACAGCAGCGGCCAGCCGGAGCCGCATCCGAGCGAGCTGCCGTTCTTCCGGGGAAAGACGGAATTGGGATTGTGCATCCCGCCCCTCCGGCAGAGGACGGCCGCTGAGGAGCGTCAGGATGCGGGGGGTATCGTGGGTGCCCAGGAAGTTCATGGCAGAATAGAAGGCCGCCGGGGGATAATTCTCCCGAAGGGTTTCCATGGTCTCCCGGAAGGATTCCGCCCCGCCGCCCAGAAGGTAGGTGAGAAGGGCGTTGCGGAAGGGATAGTTCATGACGCTGTGCAGCTCGCTGCCCAAAAGATAACGGCGGCGCTGGGAGTAGGAAATTTTATTGCTGGCGTCCTCCCAAACTTCCCCCAGCAGCAGGGCGTCGGGGTCCGTCTCCTCTACGGCCTCCCGCAAGGCTTCAATAAAGGAGTCCGGCAGCTCGTCGGCCACGTCCAGACGCCAGCCAGAAGCTCCGGCCCGCAGCCAGTGCCGGATAATGGCGTTTTCCCCGCCATAGATAAAATCCTGGTAGCTGGGGCAGTTTTCCCGCACATTGGGTAAGGTGCTGATGCCCCACCAGGAGGCATAGGACCCGGGCCAGTCGCTGAATTGGAACCAGTCGTAATAGGGGCTTTCCCGGCTCTGGGCCGCGCCGGTTGTGGGATAGAAGCCGTCGGCGTTGAAATAGATGCTTTGAGAGCCGGTGTGATTGAAGACGCCGTCCAGAACTATGCGGATGCCCCGCTTTTTTGCTTCGGCGCACAGACGGCGGAAATCCGCCTCCGTGCCCAGCATGGGGTCAATCTTCGTGTAGTCCGCTGTGTTGTAACGGTGATTCGAAGCGGATTCAAAAATGGGGCAGAGGTAGAGAACGGAGACGCTCAGGGCGGCCAGGTCGTCCAGATGGGCGGTGATGCCCTCCAGGGAGCCGCCGAAAAAGTCCCGGTTTTTGATTTCGCCGTCCTCGGCCCACCAGACGGGAGCGTCGTCCCAATTGTCATGAACCCAGCGGTTTCCCACCAGTCCCTCCGGGTTGGGAAGCCGGAGACGGCAGTAGCGGTCCGGGAAAATCTGATAGGTAATTCCGTCGCCGAACCACTCCGGCGTGTGGCTTTTTCGGTAGATGGTCAGCTGCCAAGGCTGCGGCGGCTCTCCGTTGCGAAAGCCGGCCCGGTCCAGAAAACAGCCGGAACCGTCATCCCGCCAGAAGCGGAAGCGGTACCAGAGCAGGTCCGGCTCGTCGGGAACCGGAAAGGTGAGAGAGAAACAGGCCCGGTCTTCCCAGAGGCCGGAAAAGGGCAGTTCCACTTCCCACTCCCGCTTGGAAAACTCACCGGAGAAGAGGATTGCACAGTGCGTAAAAGCGTCCCGTGCCAGGGGACGGCAAGTGAGAGAGAGGGACTCGCCGCAGGCTACGGCGCCGAAGGGTTTTTTGAAGCAGAAATCCCGAGGATTGAAGACGGAAGCAAGGTTCATAGGGGAAAACTCCTTAGTTTGATGGAATGTGAGGCAGGGGGAAAGGACCTAGGATTGCGGTCAGGGAAGAAGCTGATTTTCACCGGAGACAGAGGCGCTGCCTTCAGCAGGGGTGAAATAGGCGTTGAGAATGTTGACAGCGGTGGAGGCCAGCGCCGCGCCGGCGGTAGCCCGCTCAATGGCGATGGCCACGGCGATTTCCGGGTCGTCATAGGGGGCAAAGCAGACGAAGACGCCGTTGTTCTTCGTGTTGCTGTAAACCTGTGACGTACCGGTTTTGGCGCCGGCGGTGACAATGCAGCTGCGGAAGTAGGGGGAGAGGGAACCGTTCACCAAGCCCCGCATGCCTTCCTTCACTGCCTGAAGGTTTTCATCATGGATCTCAACTAGGCTGACCGGCTCGTTGTTGCCTGTGGCCACAACTTTGCTGTTGTCATAGGTCTTGGCGGACTTCAGCAGATGGGCCTGGCAGCGCTTGCCGCCGGAGACCAGAGTGGCCACGTAATTGGCCAGCTGAAGAGGCGTGTAGAGCTGCGTGGACTGGCCGAAGCCCGCCCAGGGAGCCTGGTTTTCGCCGGGGGGATTCTCCGGCAGGAGACCGGCGTCTTCATCGATTTCGATGCCGGTCTTCTCTCCCAAACCGAATTTTACCAAATATTCCCGCAGAGTCTCCATGCCCATGCGGTAACCCATCTCAGCAAAAAAGTAGTTGCAGGAATTGGTGATGGCCTGGGTAACGTTGAGACTGCCGTGTCCCGGATACCCAATCCAGCAGTTTGCACCGCTGTTGGGGTCGCCGGGGTAGAGCCAGCGGCCTGTATCCCGAATGCGCTCTTTTAGCGTGACGTTGCCGCTCTCCAGGGCGGCAATGGCGGTGAAGGGCTTCAGGGTAGAGCCGGGGGCGTAGCCGTACTTAACGGCCCGGTTGTAGAGCGGTGAGGCGGGGTCGTTGTTGATGGCGGCATAGGTGGCGTTGTCTTTGCGGAACGTAGCCAGATCGTAAGTGGGATAGGAGGCCAGGGCCAGAACCTCGCCAGTGCCTACTTTGATGACTGCCGCTCCCGCACCTCGGGTGAGGTCTCCGTCCTGGCCGTTGAGCCGGTTGACGGTTTCGGCCAGATAGGATTCCACCTGCTGCTGAAAGTCCAGGTCAATGGTGAGCTCCACAATGTTGCCGGGCTCAGGCTCCACGGAGTAGTATTCCCCCGTGATTTTGCCCTCGCTGTTGGAGGAGACCATGCGGTAGCCGTCCGTACCCTTCAGGTATTCCTCAAAGGCCAGTTCCGCGCCCTGCTTACCCACCCAGTCGTCCAGGTCGTAAAGGCGGGTCTCCCGGCCATCGTTCAGGGCGTTCAGTTCCTCCCGGGTGTCTATGCGGCCCACATAGCCCAGAATATGGGCGGCACAGTCGGTCTCGTATTCCCGGACAGAGGAGAGGGTGACCTTTGCGCCGTCGTAATTGCCGTCGCTGAGAATGGAGATGAAGGCGGTGTCAATGTCCTCTGCCATGACATAGGCCTCGTAGTAGTCCAGCTTCCGCAGAGACAGCTCGTATTGGACGCCCAATACCTGCCGGGTCTGTTCCTGGGTGTAGCTGGCGGGGATGCCAAATTCCTCCCGCATAAGGCTGAGCAGCTGGACGGGGGTGACGCCGGCCCGATTGAGAAGGTTCGCCGTCAGGTCATCGGTGGTCAGCCGTTTCAAAAGAGCGGCTGCCTGTTCTGCGGAAGAGGGCGGCGCTGCTTCGGTACCGGGGTTTGGCTCGCTGTCTTCTGCCGGTTTTCCGGTGGCAAGGGAGGGGTGGCGGAGGAGGTATTGCCCCAGGGACTCCAGGGCAGGGGCCATGCTTTTGCTTTTTAAATAGGTAAGGAAACGCCGCTTCTGAGTATTGTTCATCTGGTCCAGGGTGTAGACATAAGGGGTCTGCTGGGAGATGGGAAGATTGTCAATCCAGGGGATGTTTTTCTCCTGGCAGAGTTCCACCAGCCGGAGGATGGCGTCATTGGCGTTGTCTCCGGCGGAGAGGAGGCTGGCGTCGAAGGTCAGGTCGTAGGTAGAGCGGTTGCTGACCAGGGGTTTGCCGTTGCGGTCGGTGATGATACCTCGAGAGGCCTCGATTTTTTCCGGCCGGACAATGGAGCGGACGGAGCGGGCGGCGTAGTCATCGTGGTGGATGACCTGCGTGTCGTACAGAACGAAAAAATAGGCCAGGAGGACGACGATAAGAAAGAAGGCCAAAAGGTAGAGTCGGGTATTTTGCAATTCCTTGCGGTCCATAGATTGTTCCTTTCTCCCCCAAAAGGGGGAGCGTTTTCTCGCTTCCGCGAGGGGGGAGTTTGGTTTTTCCCCGCAGGGGAATGGTTTTTTCTCCGAATCGGGGGATTTTGCTTTTTCCCCCGAAGGGGAAGGTTTGTACTTGCCCTGACGGGCGGGGGAATGGCAGCCAGGATGCTGGCTGGTTCATTGCACCCCCCATTTTCTCTTTTTGGTTGCGCCAAAAAGAGAAAACGGGCCGTGCACGGTCCAAAAGAGAAAAAGC
>JAAWLO010000078.1 GCA_022797935.1 Oscillibacter sp.
GTGGGGATAAAGGAACTCACCCCTGCAATCGTCAATGAATTTATCAAGAAAATCATAGTCCATGCGCCGGAAAAGGTGGACGGGAAACGGGTACAGAAAATGGATATTGTTTTCAACTTTGTAGGTGAACTCAATTTTCTTTCTGTCACGCAACCGAAACGGCAAGGCGCATAAAGAATATGCGCTCGTTGAGCGCAAGAAAAGACGGTGCAGCCCTTGTAATCGGGGCTATACCGCCTAATCAAAATTACTTCCTTGTCACCGCAAACGCTGCGGTTCTGGGGATTTTTTAATTTTACGATGCGCACTCTTTTTTCGTTTTTGGGGTGAATTTGGGTGAATGTCTTCCGCAAACTTATCCGTCACCTGGGCGGCCTTTTCGTCTGCGAGGCGGCTATGCATGACTATTAAATGTCGCTGGTGATGCTTGTCTGAACGTGTCCAAGGTTTTTAGAAACAACCGGGGGACGTCTGGAATGGGTGCACGCTCCTTTGCGCCGCTCTTCGGTTATCCCAACGATGCGGTTGTGTCACGCTCTTCCTGCTGGCCATGTATCATGTGAAGCATTGGAAACGATATTCTCCTGCTTGTCTGCTCGATCGGTTCCAGCTTGACCCCGCCATTTGTATATGCTATAATGCGCCAAAGAACTGGGATTTTGGAGAGACTGTTATGAAAGAAAAAGCAGAACGGTATTTCCCCACAGCAGTCAAAGCCGCAGTCCTGCTGGTATTTCTGGTCATCCCTATCTGCTCTTACATTGTGCTGCGTTTGGGATTTCAGCCTGTAATCGGTAATTTGCTTGCTGCCCAAAACATGACCAACTATGCCGCTCAAATCCACCCGGCCTGGACGGCAGAAGGCGGCTGGGCCGGGTACAATCTGGTTAGCGATGGCTATAATCTCTCTTTCACAGAGGGGGAGCAGTCCCATTCCCTTGGGTATGCAAATGGGATGGTCCAGGACAGAGAACGGGAAGAGGTGTTACGGGAAGAACTGGAGATCAGCAAGATGCTTCGGATCAACGGCCTGTGGCTTCCGGACCGATACATGACCTATTGGGGCGTCCGCTGGCCGGCAAAGACCCCGGACCGGCCGCAGATCACGTTGGACGTAACTTTTTATGACCGTTTGGACGCCCCTGTTCCCGATGAGGCCGCCATGCGGGAGCAGATGGCAGAGGAAGCCATGCGGGCCTATGAGCCCCTATCCCCGGTCGCCCCGATCCACGCCTTTTCGGTGCGATATTGCCACCCGGGGATTGAGGGGCGGCACGGAGGACTTGTCTGGAACATTATCCGGGTGGAACTGCCAGAGGGAGAATGCCTGACCGATATTCTTTCCGGAATACTGCGCGTTGAATAAGCGTTTTTACGTGATACTGCCAAGGATTTGGACAAATCTTTAGAAGCGCGCCCTTTGGTTTCATCATGTCTTACGGTTGTTACATGATAGCTGCAGCGAAGGCAGGCAGAGGCCGGGCTGAGGAGAGCGTGCGGTGACAAACACGATTCTGGTTTTGATTTTTCAGTGCCTTCTTATATGAAAAAAGCCCCGCCAAAGAGCGAGACTTTTTAATAGACCACGGCGGCCTCAAAAAGAGGCCGCCGTATTTTGCCTGTTTTCTCATCTGCCGCAGTTCATGCCGTTCTTGCTCAGAACCCTGTAAGAGCCGCGTATACCAGAACCAAACTGGACACCACCACAAATATTCCGGTGAAGGGCAAAAACCACTTGAGCCACCGTTTATAGGGAATATTTGTGAAGGACAGCGGCGCCAGACAGGCTGTGGGCCAGATCATGTTGCTGAATCCGTCGCCAAACTGGAAGGCCAGAATCGCCGTCTGACGGCTGATCCCCACCAAATCGGACAGCGGCGCAATAATGGGCATGGTGGTGGCCGCCTGAGCGGTGCCAGAGGGGACCAAGAAGTTAAACAGGAACTGGAAGAGATAGATCATCAGCAGTCCAAAAATGTGGGAGGTGCCGGAGAGCAGCGTCACCGCCGCATGCAAAATAGCATCCAACGTATTACCTTGCTCCAGAATCTGCAGGATGCCTCCCGCCATTCCCACCACGATGCAGGGAACGAGAACCAGCTGGATGCCCTCTACAAAGCCCTTGGCAATCTCGTTGTAATCGTCGCCGTTCACCAGCGCCACGATAATGCCCGTGCCCAGGAGATACGCCGCAATTTCGCCGCTGCTGGTCATATTGAAAAAGGCAATCATAATCACAAGGCCCACAAACTCCGCCACCAGACAGGCCAGCGCCACCTTCCGGCGGGCGGTCAGATCCACAGGCGGCGCCTCCTGTTCCGTCAGATCTGCGGAGAGATCCCGCAGGTCATAGACAATGCTTTTGCTGGGATCCTTTGCCACCCGCCGCGCGTAGAGATAGGTGTAGAGCAGCAGCATAGCCATAACCAGCAGCCATATGGTCAAGCGCAGGCCGAAGCCGGAAAACAGCGGCAGCTCGCTGATCTGCTGGGCCACGCCTACGCTCCACATGTTCAGCGGCCCGCACATAAACCCGATGTTGTTGGCTGCCGCTACCGCCACAAACGCAACAACAACATCGTACCCCATGGCGGCGGTCAAGAGGGCCACCACCGGCGTAAAGGACCAGAAGCTCTGCTGAATCCCCACAAAGGCGCCGCCGGCAGAGAACAGGAAGCTGATAAAGACAACAATCAAAAACGATGCCCGCTTCTTTCCCCGCAGCGCCGTTTTGATTCCATCCTCAATCAGATTTGTGTGGATTACGATGCCGAACGCGCCGCCCCAGCCCATCACGTAGGCAATGACAGAGACATTGTTGACGATTCCTCCGGGGACCGCGGCCAGCATGTCCCAGATGCTCACAGGAGTCTGCGTGACGGTATGGTAGCTGTCTGGGTCCACCAGGGTCCGGTTCAGGGCTTCATTGAAGTAACGGTCATAGGAGCCTGCCGGGACAATCCAGGTCAGAATCATGGCAATGACCATCATGAGAAATGTGAATACGATCAGATCCGGCGCCTTTCGCTTTTTCTTCGCCGTGTTCTCCATAATATCCCTCCATTTACCGAAATTGATGCTGTCTCCTCCGGACAGCACGGCTGATTGGTCCCGCCTCCTTTCGTGAAGCTATCGTACTATTAGAGCCGCATCAAAGGTCAAGCTGTGTTTCTATCCAAAAAGCGATGGGAACTATCATGAAATTTAACGGAGGATCCCGCCCCGGCGGCAGAGAGAGACCGGGCGCACCGCCAAAGCTGCGGTGCGCCCGGTCCCTCTGAAAAATTTTTGCAGCCGTCCAGGCCCGTTCCATATGGTTACCCGACCGGCCAGAACTGCCGCGGCCCGAAGGGCGGCCCATAAAATATCTCTTGACCTTCATCCTCGCTCTAATGATATAGTCAACGCAGTTGAAAAGGAGTCACAACTCCTTTTCAACCGGCGGACCATGGGTCCGCCGGTGCTCGGAGCGCAGCTGCGTTTCCTAGGAAGCCCTGCGCCGGCCGCCGCTTTGCGGCTTGAACCGCCGCCTGAGCGGCGGTTCGTTGAAAAGAATCCCACGGGATTCTTTTCAACTGCGCTGGCTATATAACCAAATGGCTAGGAAGTGTTCAGGCTGCGGCTACACGATTTCAGGTTAGGAGTGTTTTTCATGCAAATCAATCTGCCTGCCCACAGCTTATACGGCAATGCGCCCATCCCGCTCACCTTTCCGGACGGCTGGGATGTACAGGTCTCCAGCTTTCGCGGAGCGGAAGAACCGGCCCTCACCCAGGCGGAGATCACGGAGCGCGTGCAAAATCCCACTCACACGGCCCCCATCCGCCAGGCGGCCCGGGGCTGCAAAAACGCGGTCATCATTTTCGACGACATTACCCGCGCCACACCCATTGGTCCCGTGGCCAAGGCTGTGATTGCAGAGCTGGAGGAGGCCGGTGTTCCCCGGGGCAATATTGAATTCATGGCGGCGGTAGGCGGCCACCGGGCCATGTCCCGGGAGGAATTTGTCCGCAAGCTGGGGGAAGAGATCGTAGACGAGTTCCGCGTCTGGTCCCACAACCCCTTTTTCAACTGTGTGTACCTGGGCAAAACCAGCCAGCAGATTCCCATCGAGCTGAATGCGGAGTGTGTGTACGCCGGCTTCAAAGTAGCCATCGGCGCGATCTTTCCCCATGTCTCTACAGGCGCGGGCGGCGGCGGAAAGATCATTCTCCCGGGCATTGCCTCGCTGGAGACCATCCGACGCTGGCACCTGACAGACTCCGGCATGTGGCTGACGGACAGCGACAGCCGCAGAACCGTGACCGAGGCGGCCGAGATGCTGGGCCTGCATATGAAGATCGACGTGTTGATGAATGGTCAGGGTCAGATTGCCAGGCTGTACGCCGGAGACTGCGAACACAACCTGCAGGACCACTACGACGAAATCCAGCAATTTTTCTCCACCGTCCACGTGCCGGATGTGGACCTGCTGCTGACAAACAACTACTTCAAGCCCTCCGAGCCCAACTGTGCCATCGTCCAGATGGGGATGCTGGAGACCGTCCGCCCCGGCGGAGACGTGATCCTGGCCTACAACTCACCCCTTGGCTGTGCCTGCCACTATGTGTGGGGCAAATGGGGGGACTCCGGCATAGGCGGCTGCATGTACCGCAAGCAGTGGCGCATTCCCGAGCAGGTTAACCGCTTCTTCGTATTCACCGAATACCCGGACTTTGGCACCAGCTCCTCGTACCATTTGAATGAGGACGGAAATATCTTTGCCCGGCGCTGGGAGGAGATTCTGGAGCACCTTGGCCCCAAAGACCGCAGAGTCGCGCTCTATCCCTACGGCGATGCCTGCTGCTTTGAAGACAAACTGGGGTCCCGGTATAGGCAACGCAGTTGAAAAGGAGTCACAACTCCTTTTCAACCGGCGGACCCAGGGGCCGCCGGTGCGCGGAGCGCATTTGCGTTTCCTATGAAGCCCGGCGCAGACAGCCGCTTTGCGGCTCGAACCACCGCCTTAGCGGCGGTTCGTTGAAAAGAATCCCACGGGATTCTTTTCAACTGCGCTGGCTATAAAGACCGGATCCCCAGTTCAAAGCTGAATCTGTATTTCAAAGTAGGACCGCTCAAAGGCCTGAATGGAGTCGTCCATATTCTGCTCATATTCACAGGCCAGCACGGTGCGGCTCTTCCCGTCGTCTGCCATCAGCCGCAGGAGAGGGGAGATATCCGCGCCCGGCTCCAGCATATGGCAGCGAAAGCACAAAAAGTCCCCTGCCGGTATGGTCTGAATCTCGCGCATGCTCTCCTTCGGCAGGTTCTCCAGAAACATGTAGTAGTGTGTAGGACGGATGCGGCCGGAACGGAGTGCGCCGTAGTCCAGCAAAAAGCCGATCTCCCGCAGAAAATGCAGTGCGGCGCAGTCGGGCTCACTCTTGCGGACCATCAAACGGTATCCGGCGGTGCCGCACAGGGGCTCCCCGGGCCGGTACTCCTCGGCAAAGAGATACCGCTGGCCGAAATGGGCCTTGAAGGGAACCTGGGGCAGAATCCGGTCGTCGTAGTACCGGTAGTAGGACTGATACTGCTCCACGGTGTTCCGCAGGGCGGTCAAGTGCTCAATTTCTGCGTCCAGCTCCCTCTTTTTCCGGTTCAGAAGCCGCAGGAAGGTGTCCATGGAGGCGTCAGAGAGAATTTCCCGGATGTCTTCCAGGTTAAAGCCCAGATACTGCAGGTGCCGGATGCGTTCCAGCGTGAACAGCTGCTGGTACGCGTAAGAGCGGTACCCCGTTTGCTGGTTCACAACCGCCGGATGCAGCAGCCCAATCTTGTCATAATAGCGCAGTGTGTGGCTGGTCAGCCCCAAAAGCGCGGAGATCTCACCGATGGTAAAGTAGTCCTGCATAAGGGATAAACGCCTCCTCTGCAAAAACCTTAGAAAAACCTTAGAAACGATTTGTTCGTATCTACCCTACTAAATTCTGCCCAAAAAGTCAATATGGAAACATTTGCTCCCAGGAATAGAGAAAGGACCAGGGTATTATGAGATTGATGCACACAAAGCTTACCGAGTTTATCCAGCGCCTGCAGGCGGCGGCCGTCCGGCATACGCCCGCCATGAAGCTGGAGATCAAGGGCATGGAAAATGTACGCTCCGCCAAGATGCAGTCCCTCCGGACCGGCCGCATTGTCAATGCCGTGGAGGAAGTGGCCTGTACGGACGGCGTCGGCCGCATTGAGGTGCTGGTCCGCCCCCGTATGCCGGAGACCATGCACACGCTGATTATCAAGGGCTACACCCGGGACGGAAAGGCCAAAAAGGCCATTGTGGAGACCGTGGACATGCTGGTGCCCACCGAGGAGCTGGACCTGTTCGACTGCGAGGAGGTCATCGACAGAAGACCGAAGATGACGGTCTATACCAAAATCTAGGAGGGAACCGGGAAATGACACAGCTGAAATACAAACTGCTGCCGGAGAACAGCGCGGGAGGCATTCTGCCGCTGCATGTGGCGCTGGTGGACTACCGTGATGTTTTGGACGCGGGTCTGGATATGCCTGGAGCCTGCCAAGCGGTGGCCAACGCTATAGACGGTCCGGTGGCCATCAATATTATCGACACATCCGCCGTCACCACCACCAGCGATGGCATCATGGTCCCCAGCGCCATTCGCGCTATGGCCGCCTCCGACCGGGGCAAAATCCATCCGGAGTTTGGATATATCCCCATGGCGGAAATTCCCCACACCCCGGAAATTCTGGAGCGGGAGCCCCATCTGCGCCAGTGGGATCTCAACTATCCGGGGCGGCGGCTGTTCCGGGGGCCGGACGTGGCGGACAAGGCGGTGCCAGTGCACAATGTGGTCATTACCGGGCGGGCCTGCAACAACAACTCCGGCACGGAGATGATGCACCTGGTGACCATGGGGGAGATTCTGATGCCCTACATCGGCCAGCATGTCATCATGACCGGCCAGGGCCGGCTGCTCACCGGTCTTTCCGGCGAACACATCTCCGTGGGCATCGGCATGACCATTGCGGAGAAATTCGGCCGGGTGTTTTCCACCTACCGCTACCGGGCCGGTGATACGGCCCACGGCTCCGGCGACCAGGCCAAGACCCTGAAGTGTGACATCCCGTGTATCGTCGCGGACAAGCGCACCCACGCCTCCTTTGTGATCGCCGCCCTGAAAGCCGGCATGATTCCCGGACGCCACATCGGCTGTTCCCCTGTAAACCTGTCTATCGCCCGGGCGCTGCACCTGCCCATAGACCTGGACAACATCACCCCCCGGGCCTGGCTGGAGCTGGAGAGCGTGGGCTTCTCCCGGGAAATGCTGGAGTCCCCCGCGCCCAAGCTCACGGAAGCGGAGGTGCTGGACCGGGCCGATGAGATTTTGCCGGGCGTCGTAAATCCGCGCCTGTGCGAGGTTGATGAACTCGTCCAGACCGGCTGCGCGGAGGAGGCTGTGGTGTGATGGAGCAGTCCTTCATCCTTGCGGCGGCAGATAAGAGCATTTTAAAAATCGCGGGCGTCCAGGTTCGGGGGCTGAACACCCGGGAACTGGAGGAGCGCCTCTCCCGCCGGCTGCACACGCTGGTGCGGGTCATCGGCGTCACAGGCGAGAAGATTGAGATGGACGTCTATGGGATCGACCCGGAGCAGGTCCGCCGGGACCGGGACGGGGTACTCCGCGCGCTGTCTCTGACCGAGGGCGTCACCGCCTCGGACCTGTGTCAGATGTCCGTCAGTGAAAAAATCGTGGAGGTAGACATCCGGGATGTGCCGGACCGGCCCTATGAGGGCTGCGGCAAAGAAAGGTGGATGAGATTTTGATGAACCGGATTACCATCATACCCACCGGTGATGAAATTCTCGATGGAACGGTCCGGGACCTGGACAGTCCTATGGTCTTATCCGAGCTGCTGCGGCTTTGGCCCCAGGCTTGTGCCGTTCGCGCCGCTCCGGCAGCGGACAGCCTGCCCGCCATCCTGGCGGCGCTGGAGGCGGCGCAGGCGGAGGGGACGGATTTGGCCATTCTGATTGGCGGCAGCGGCGGCGGGCACCGGTTTTCCCCCACGCTGGGGAAGGATTTCAGCCACTCCGCCATGGACGTTTTCCTCCAGACCGGTTCCGCCAGGGAGATCTACGGAAAAAACGGCCACCTGTGGTGCCGTCTGGTGTGCGGCCTGCGGGACAGCATGCTGCTGATTAACCTGCCGGGACCGTATGTAGAAGCCCAGGCGGCTATCACCGCGTTTTTAGCGGCCATCCAGAGCACCGCAGACCCCTCTGCGCTGGTGGACGCTATGGCGGAGGCGGTCTTTGCCCAATATCCCTGCGGGAGTGCGGAGCCCCTATGAAACTGACGCCCTTTGCCGTGGAGATTTCCCTGCCGGGCCAGGGCCGAATGGCGGTAGGCGGTCTGTGTGATTCCGCCGCCCGCCGGACGGTTCAGGCGCTGTGCCGCGCCCTGACGCCGCCCTGCCTCCCCAGCCAGGATCCCCTTGGGATTGACCGCGCTTTGGCGGCCCTGCTGGATACGTTTCCCTCGGAGGGCATATACGCCGCAGGGGCTTCGGCAGCAATCCCCGCCCGTCAGACGGCAGATTTCTGGCGGTCCGGGGGCGTCATTGGCCTGCCGGGAAGCTCCCACCAGGACGCCGGCGGTGCGCTGGAAGAACTGGAGAACGGGCTGTATCTCTACGCCGCTCCCGGCGGTCCGGGCTTTGCCGTGTCCGCGCCCTGGTCCCATGCCCAGCGCCTGGCGGAACTGGCCGGCAGACAGCCAGGAAGAGAACTTCTGCCGGCCCTCCGCGCTCTGGCTCCGGAAGGCTATCTTCTGATATGCGACGGGACCGGCATGGGCGCTCAGGGTCTGCTGGCCGCAGGTGCTGGGGAAGAAGAGCTGCTGCTGCCGCTGGATCAGAGTCTGCTGCCTCCTGAATGAAAGAGGGATGCGCCAAAGCGCATCCCTCTTTCGGTTATTTTACCGCCAGCCAGGGGGCCTCCTGTTTGGGAAGACTGCCGGACAAACTGGAAGCGGTTAAAATCTGGTTTCGAATCGAATTGGAGGCAAAACATCTAACCGGACGGCGTTTTGCCATTTTTCAGGTCTATTTGCAGCATTCCTCAAAGATGGGCTTTAGATACGCTGCAAAGGGCTTAGGCGAAAAGCCAGGCCGGGATGGGTGGGTTATGCCATAGATACGGACAGGGTGGTCAAACAGTTCTGCGGAAGGTTCGCAGAGATACCCGGCAAGCTCAATCCTCCGGTTTGCCTCAAATTTTTTGCCGGCAGCTGTGTCCCCGTCCTTACTGGGAAGGATTCCGGCATAGTGATCGCCGGGGAGGCAGTCGAATACCCGGAGGCCAAAGCAGAAAACAGCATCTATTTGATGGCGGTTGCTAAACGCTGCCAGCTCCCGGTTATAGGTTTCTTTGTTCCGCTTCATCATTCTTTCAGCCGCGCCGTCTTGGATGCCGCACAGGACGTCTACGTAATTGCCGAAAAATACCTTGTCCCAAAACCATTCCTTTTCGGCGTCTTTGTCCCGCCCGGTATCGATACCGAAAGACAGGGCGATTTTGCGGAAGAATTGAAGGCAGGGTTCCGTCCCGGATTTTTGGGACAGGTAGCGCTCAACAACCTCGCTTGTAAGGAGTTTTCCGGGTTTCCCCATGTCTTCCGGCCCGTCGCCGTGGTGGGATTCGCCCAGAATCAGAATTTTTTTCGGCTGTGCGGCCGCATGAGCTCCGATATATGCACCCTTATGCACGTCGATAACCTCCCACCATATTAGGAAAGGGGGATGTTTACAAGACTTCTGTCCGTTCCCCTTCTCCTGCCGCCGGATTTGCTTCCGGTATTTTTGTATAGGTCTCCCATCCCTTCCGCAGAACCTCGCCGATTTCCCGCCGCAGCCAAAGGGGTTCCAGGACCTGACAGCCGGTTACATATTGCAGCGCCCAGAATTTCAATCCGGCGGCCCCGGTACGGACCACCGCATCAAAGGTCTTCTCGTCTCCGTTGTCCTGAAGCTGGGTCTCTGTTCCGAAGCGGTCCAGCACGTCGCTGAGCAAATCACGTTCACAGCGCAGCACCGCCCGGATGGCCTCGCCGGGAAAGGGATACACCCGCTCCCGGACATAGCGCGCCAAATCCAGCTCCGGCGGCAGGGGCTCGGCGGCCTGCTCCTCCAGCAGAACCAAGGACTGAATCCGGTCCACCCGGTAGTGGCTGACAGCCTCCGCGCCCAGGTACCGGCAGAGCAGATAGTAATTTCCGTTGGTGAAGCAAAGGCCGTAGGGCGATACCTGATAGGGCCGCTCCCGGCGGGGATGGAGCTGTTTGTCCATGCCGTATTCCATGTACTGAAACCGCACCTGACAGCGGCGGGAGACAGCCTCCTCCAGCAGCTCAACGGATAGAAAAGACTCTTGATTTGTGCTGCGCCAGGGGTGGGCCATGAGGAGCGGGCGGCAGGTCTCCCGCTGCCAGCGGCTGAGACCCCGCCGAAGCTTTTCCAGCAGCCGTTCGCATTGCCTCTGGGAGATGCCGGGAAAAGCGGACACGGAATCCGACAACAGCCGGACTTCCGACGGCTCCAGGGGACGGGACAGCAGCCGGTAGCCCTCGCCGTCGTCCTGGTACTCCGGGATCTGGCAGTCCACGGCCCGCAGCTTGTCCAGAGCGGTGTACACCGCCCGCCGGCCGCAGCGAAGGCCGTATTCCGTCCGCAGCAGGCAGAGCAGTTCCCTCATGGGCAGGGCATGGTCGCAGTCGCTATGCTCGGAGAGGACCTGATAGACCCGGAAAGGCAGGATATTTGCGGCCATAGCAGTTCCTCCTTTTGAGAGAAATGGTCACCTCATGATACCATATGTTCTGAAGAAAAGCAATCGGGCGCCTGTACTTGTTTCGGTACAGGGGTCTGTGTTAAACTTGCGCTATATTCTTTGGAACGGGCGAATTTCCGGCTCCCCTTTGAAAGGAAGGGAATGGTTCGTACAGAGATTTGGAAATTGAACAGGAGAGAAAGGATCGTGACCGCAATGGTAAAGCATCATCTTCTGGGCTTTGAGGCAGAGGTAGACCTGGAGACCACCCAACGCTGGTATGCTGCCGAAAAAGGATGGTCTTGCAAGTGTGTAGATTGCCGCAATTTCCGTGCATTTTTACGAAAGGGGCAGCTTCCGGATTTTGTTTTAGAAGAGCTTGCTCAACTGGGCATCCCGCCGGAGAAGCCCACCTATGTATGCTTGACAAATCCGCATGGAGATAAAGAAGGCTATGACATCAGCTACCGCATAGCGGGGAATATCCTTAGAAACGTACAGTTGGGCGACGATTCGATCTCGCCCCTTATGCTGCCGCTTTTTGATTGGCCGCTGCCTGGCCGGTGTCTTCATGAGCCATGTCCTAAATGTGCGCCGGAATTTCCAGAACCGCACTTTGATTTGGAATTTTGGGTAGAAATTCCCTGGGTATTGGATGAGCCGAAAAGCCGGGAAAGACAAGATTTTATAGATGAAATGTTAAAGTGCGATTTTTTTGGCTATGAGACAGAGGTAGACCTAAAGGCCACCCAAAGCTGGTATGCTGACGCAAAACCACGGAGAAGACTGTATGATAAGGCTGCGGAGGTTCGCAATTTCCGTGCAGCAGCACGAAAGCGGCAGCTCCCGGACTTTGTTTTAGAAAAGCTCGATCAGCTGGGCATCCCGCCACAGAAAGCTACCTTGATAACCTATGTGTACACAGATGAAGATGGAAATGACCGCTATCAATTCAGCTATCGCCTGGCGGGGGAGATCCTTAAGGCGCCGAAGGAGCACGGGACGGAGGGTGACTGCCTGCATGAGCCAAGCCCTATTTGCCCGCAAGATTTTCCAGAACCGCACTTTGATTTGGAATTTTATGCAGCCGTTCCTTGGGTGTTAGATGAGCCGAAAACGCTCTGACTATACATACAATGGCACAAAAGGCGACCGTGACCCTGTACTTGTTTTGGTACAGGGTCGCGTGCTGAACTTGCGGCAAATCCATCAAAAAGGATTGCGGAACAGGATGCGGAAAAAGCAAAGCGGAAACGGCTCCGTAGGCCTTGTTTGAAAAATGGCAAAACGCCGTTTTAGGGCATCTTTTTCTGCCAGGACTGCGTTGATTTGGACTGGAAATCCGTCAGGATTCCCGCGTC
>JAAWLO010000079.1 GCA_022797935.1 Oscillibacter sp.
GGTCCGTTTCGGCCTGGACGACGTCCAGGCTCAGGCTATCTGCGACATGCGGATGATCTCCCTCCAGGGCTTAAACCGGGAGAAGCTGGAAAGCGAGTATAAGGAGCTGGAGGAGAAAATCGCTTATTTCAATAAGATTCTCGCTGACGAAAGCCTGGTCCGGCAGATTCTCAAGGAGGAGCTTACCGCCATTGCCGGGAAGTATGGCGACGAGCGGGTGACGGAGATTCAGGACGTAGAGGACGAGATTGACATTGAGGACCTCATTGAGGAAGAGCAGTGCGTCTTCACCCTGACCCAGGCGGGGTATATCAAGCGGACCCCCGTCAGTGAGTACACGGCGCAGTCCAAGGGCGGTATGGGCAAAAAGGGCATGACCACCCGGGAGGAGGACGCGGTGGCGGATGTCTTCACCGCCTCCACCCACGACTATATCCTCTTCTTCACGGACACCGGCAAGGTCTACCGGAAGAAGGGCTATCAGATTCCCGTCTCCGGCAAGACGGCCAAGGGCAGCAATATTGTCAACATCCTCCAGGTGGAGCAGGGAGAACGGGTTCAGGCCATGATTCACACCCGCTCCATGGAAGAGGAGGGACGCTATCTCTTCATGGTCACCCGGAACGGCACGGTCAAGCGCCTTCTGGGGAACAGCCTGAAGAACCTGCGGAACAACGGCCTGCGGGCCCTGACCATGGAAGAGGGAGACCAGCTGATTGCGGTCCGGGAGACCGACGGCAATCAGAAGATTTTGATTGCCACCCGGGAAGGCATGGCGGTCTGTTTTGACGAAAACGACGTACGTCCCATGGGCCGGACGGCGGTGGGCGTCCGGGGCATCCGCCTCCGGGAGGGGGACTATGTGGTCGGCGCGGCCAGAGCCAAGCCGGGACACGAGGTTCTGTCCATTACGGAACGGGGCTTCGGCAAGAAGACGCCGGTGGAGGAATACCGGATTACAAACCGGGGCGGCCTGGGCATCAAGAACTATCTGGTTACCGACAAGACCGGACCAGTGGTGGGCATCAAGGTGGTGGACAGCAGCGAGGACCTGCTGCTGGTGACGGAAAACGGCATCCTGATCCGCACGGCAGTGGAGAATATCCGCTCCGCCGGACGGGCCACCCAGGGCGTCATCGTCATGCGGTTCAAGGAAGAGGGCGACAAGGTCATCTCGCTGGCTCTGACAGACCGGGAGGAGAACCCGCAGGCAGAAGAAGCGGAAAGCCCGGCGGATGAAGGAGGAGAATTCTGAGCAATGAAGCTGGCAAACGCCCTGTCGCAGCGGGCTGAGCTGCAAACGAGAATCCACCAGCTGGAATCCCGGCTGTACAATAACGCCCAGGTGCAGGAGGGGGAGCAGCCCGCCGAGGACCCGGAGGAGCTTCTCCGGGAACTGGAAGAGGATTATACCCGTCTGGAGGACCTGATTTCCGCCATCAACCGCACCAACAGCACCGCCCGGACGGAAGACGGCAGCACGCTGTCGGACCTCCTGGCCCGGCGGGACTGCCTCAAGGGAAAGCTGGGCATTTTGCGGAACTTCCTGGAAAACGCCAGTGCCCTGGTCCGGCGGCGTACCGCCAGTGAGATCAAGGTGAAGAGCGCCGTAAATGTCCGGGCGCTGCAAAAGCGGGTGGATGGTCTGTCGAAAGAGCTGCGGGAGCTGGAGGAACGTATTCAGGAGAAGAATTGGACCACAGAGCTGCTGTAGCTGTTTGGCTGTGCGAAAGGCGGGCGTCAGCTCCGCACCGGAGTGATGAGGTGAGACTGCCTCTGAGGCAGATGTATGGTTGACGGGCGGGGCCCCTGTCTCGGGTTCGAATCCCGGTTTTATGAGCAGGCCCGGCATGGTTACATCCGCACCGTTACACCTTTTTATGATAACCGGACGCCGGTTCGCGCGGGTGGGTTTGGGGAAATCTGATAAAAAGCTGGACGTGGTTTCGCGTCCAGTTTTTATTGGAATATTGTTGACAATATCTATAAAATTATATACAATGGATAGTATAGAACGGAAAGGAGTGTTTGATATGGCACAGACCAGCATCAATATTCGGATGGACGCGGAGCTGAAAAAGCAGTTTGAGGCCTTCTGCACGGACGTAGGTATGAGCATGACCACGGCGTTCAACATCTTCGCCAAGAAGGCCGTGCGGGAAAACCGGATTCCTTTCGAGGTGGGGGGAGAAATTCCCAATGAAAAGACCCGAAGGGCAATGGAAAATGCACAGAAAGGGATTGGACTCAGCAGGGGATTTTCTTCTGTCAAGGAGTTGATGGAGGATTTGAATGCTGACGATTAAGTACGAACGGGAGTTCAAAAAGGATTACAAACGGATTGTAAGGCGCGGTTATAATATCCAATTGATGGAGACCATCATTGAGCTGTTGGCAAAACGGGAACCCCTGCCCTCCAAGTACAAGGACCACGCCTTGACCGGGGAGTACAGGGGCTGCCGGGAGTGCCACATTACGCCGGACTGGCTGCTGGTCTATCAGGTTCACGACGAGGAACTGATTTTGATTCTCACCAGAACGGGAACCCACAGCGACCTGTTTTGAGAAGAAAGGAAGTGCCATGAAAACCGTCACCATCTACACCGACGGGGCTTGTTCCGGCAACCCCGGGCCCGGAGGCTGGGGAGCTATTCTCTTCTACGGCGAACACAAAAAGGAGATCTCCGGCGGAGAGGCTCAGACCACCAACAACCGCATGGAGCTGACCGCGGTCATTGAAGCCCTCTCCTGCCTGAATCAGCCCTGCATTGTGGAGCTCTGGTCTGATTCCAAATACGTCATTGACGCCTTGGAAAAAGGATGGGCCGTGGGCTGGCGGAAACGGGGCTGGGTCAAGTCCGATAAAAAGCCCGCCCTGAATCCGGACCTCTGGGAACAGCTCCTGAACCTTGTGGAAGTGCATGAGCTTCACTACCACTGGGTCAAGGGCCACGCCGAGAATCCCTTCAACAACCGCTGTGACGAATTGGCCGTGGCGGAGAGCCGCCGGTTTAAAGCTTGAAAACATTCATAAACTGTTTACAAGAAACACATAATTCCGCAAAGATTTTGGGGTACAGTAAGAATCAGCAAAGGGTACTCCCAGCCCGATGCGTTTTCTCCCTCCTAAAATAAACACACACGGAAAACGGACTGCCTCGGCGGTCCGTTTTTCGTGTTTCCGGAGACGTCCAGGCAGGGAGGGAATTCTATTAAGAAAACCGGTTTGCTGACGATGAAACCAGTAAAGGAGAACAAAACAGAGAGGACCAAAAGAGAAGACCAGAAACGCAGTACCTTTCAGCAGCTGCCTGCAGGAAAAGGAGGAAATTTCATGGAGATTCAGGATAGGAGCGCATTTTTGAGAGCTCAGCCGTACAGAGGTCCGTTCCGGCACAAAGAGAACGCCTCCGGAACATCTGTGCCCAGAGCTGATACGGCGGTTCTTTCCGCAGAGGAACGCAGGGCTGCCGCAGAATGGGAACCGCAGGAAATCCTTGCAACAGAACCGTCGCCGCATAGTCCGAAACAGCCTGGCGGATTGGATATCCCGGAGACGGACACGTTTGACTGGGACAGCTGGGAGCCGCCAACTCTTGAAAAAGGAGAAGGACACGAGCGGTGGATGAATGAGATCGACCAGGACGAATACCGGAAAAAGAAGATGGAGGCCGTGGTCCGGAATTTTCAGGAAATTGAGAACCGGGTCAAGGCCTATTACCGGCCGGAATATGATAAAATCAAGAATATGGGCAAGGACCAGGCGCTGGAATACCTGTATGATACCTATCAGAGGCCCTTCAGCGGGAGGGGGAATTCTGTGCGGTTTGCCCCCAATGGAATGTCCAAACAGGAGGCGGATATGGCCTACAATCAGCTGTTTCACCTGTATTTGTATGATAAGGCCTTTTTGCCGGCGGATGATTATGCCCTGCGTCCGTCGGATATCCGGGATTTGAATACGGCGGAGAGCCGGGCCAAGCAGGAGGTGGACCAGTACTACAAGGGCGCCTGGGAGGCGGCTCACCCGGATGATGAGCTGAAAAAAGAAAAGGCTCAGCGGAAAGCTGCCTTTCGAAAAATGGTGGAAACCATCACCCGTACCAACCTCAAGGATCTGCCTTCCAGCGCCTGCCTCAGCCAAGAGGTGCTGTCTCTCCCGGCGAAAGGGCCGGAAACGGGATTTACCGGCGAGGCGTAACTGGTTGTATGCCTGCGGGATGTGTCCGTTTCGAAGATTGTTTGCGGAAACCCTGCTGTTCCCAGAGAGAGTGGACGCCGGAATTCGTCTCTGCGAATCATTCTTATTTTACAAGGCGTGAAAAGACACGCCCCTTCCCCTGAACTGCCTTGACAAGCGGTTTTAGAGCGTGTAAAATATAGTCGGATTATGTTGAAAAAATCCATGGAAGGCCGCTGGAAAAATTTTGATGAAAGAAAAAGGGGATATCCCCTTTCCTGTTCCCTTCGGGAACAGGAAAGGGGATATCCCCTTTCCTGTTCCCTTCGGGAACAGGAAGGTCTCTGCTCACGGATTTCATGGAGTGCCTCGCGGAAGGCTTTGGCTGTCCAGAAAACGATGCTTGGGAGGAAGAGAACATGGCGTTTTGTAAGAAGTGCGGAGCGGAAATCGACGATCAGGCGGCAATTTGCCCCAAGTGCGGTGTACCGCAGACACTGCAGGGAGAGGACAAGGGTGGATTCCTGTGGGGTCTGCTTGGCTGCTGTATTCCCCTGGTGGGCCTGATTTTATTTTTGGTTTGGAGAGACACGAAGCCCAAGAGCGGCAAGGCGGCTGGAATCGGCGCGCTGGTGAGTTTCATTTGCGGAGTGGTGTGGTACGTTGTGATATTTGTGATTGGTCTTGGCGCGGCGCTGGTATGACGGCATGGTTCTTTAAATGGCTGCCGGTTTGTTTTGGCTGCCACTGCCGGGCGGACCGTTCTTTCTTTTATAAGGGACGGCCCTTTCCCCTCTGTGCCCGCTGCACGGGAGAACTGGCTGGAATTCTGGTGCTGCTGCTCACCTGGGTCCTGCGGCATCCCAGCGTGGTCTGGTCGCTGTGCCTCCTGGTTCCTTTGATTGCGGACGGTATGCTTCAGCTCTGTACAAGCTACGAGAGCGGAAATCTTCGCCGTCTTGTTACAGGAAGCCTGTTCGGCTATGGACTGGCTAATCTTCTGCTGTTGTCCTCCGCTGCGGTGTTCCGCTGGGGTATGGAAACGGGACTTGCCTGGCGGAACGCTTAGGCCCCGGCTTGACGGAATGCCGGATTGAGGCGGCCGGACAAGGCGCCTGCGGCTCCCGTGAAAAAGCCGGCGGTTTTCGCTGGTGCAGACAGGCGGCAAACGAGCAATAGAAAACGGCTGAACGTCTTCCGCTCCAGCGGGCGTTCAGCCGTTTGTTCGCCTCTTGCTAAAATGGGCTAAAGAGTATAGAATAGACCTGTCAAACATTTCATGCGGGAGGTTTACTTTATGAAGGATGGATTTATTGCCGTTGCCTGCGGTGCGCCGAAGCTGCGTCTGGCGGACTGTGCTTACAACGCGGAACAGACCTTTACCATGATGCGCTCCGCCGAGAACGCGGGTGTCAAAGTCCTGGTCCTGCCGGAACTGGGTCTGACAGGCTATACCTGCGGCGATCTCTTTTATCAGGAGGCCCTGCTCCGGGAGGCGGAGGAGGCCTTAAAAACCGTTCTCACGGCAACCCGGAATCTGGAGGTGGTCACGGCGGTGGGCCTGCCTTTGCGGGTGAAGAATAAGCTGTATAACTGCGCCGCAATTATACAAAGAGGACGGATTTTAGGCGTGGTTCCCAAGACCCATCTGCCCAATTACGGCGAGTTTTGCGAAAAGCGCTGGTTTGCTTCCGCGCCGGAGGAGCCGGTGACCCTGGACCTCTGCGGACAGGTCGTCTTCCTGGCCAGTCAGATTTTTGAATGCGAAAATATTCCCGGCCTGACCCTGGGCTTTGAGATCTGTGAGGACCTCTGGTCTCCGGAGTCCCCGTCGGTGAAACTGGCCCAGGCCGGGGCAACCATAATCGGCAATCTCTCCGCCAGCAACGACGTAGTGGGCAAGGACGCCTACCGCCGCCAGCTGGTGACTATGCAGAGCGCCAAGCTCCTCTGCGGCTATGTCTATGCCAGCGCCGGGGCGGGAGAATCCACCTCCGACCTGGTGTTCGGCGCGCATCAGCTGATTGCGGAAAACGGGACCCTGCTGGCGGAGCGCCGGTTTGAGGGGGGACTGCTGATCTCGGAGATCGACGTGCAGCGCCTGGCCTGCGAGCGCCGCCGGACCCAGGCTCTGGCGGCGGAAGCGGATTCCGGGCCCCAGGATTACAGCAGCTTTTCCCTGACGGAGGGGAAAACCAAGCTGACCCGCTGCATCTCCCCCATGCCCTTTGTGCCCGAGGGGAAAGAGGACCGGGACACCCGCTGCCGGGAAATTCTTCTTCTGGCCTCCCTGGGGCTGAAGCGGCGGCTGGAGCACACCGGGGCGAAGACCGCCGTGGTGGGCCTCTCCGGCGGGCTGGACTCCACCCTGGCGGTGCTGATTACCGGTCTCGCCATGAAGATGATGGACCGGTCTCTGACGGATATCATTGCCGTCACCATGCCCTGTTTCGGCACCACGGACCGGACCCGCAACAACGCCGTCCTCCTGGCAGAACAGATGGGGGCTACCCTTCGGACGGTGGACCTCTCCCAATCTGTCCGCAGCCACTTCCGGGATATTGGCCAGGACCCGGAGAACCGGGACGTCACCTATGAAAATGCCCAGGCCCGGGAGCGGACTCAGGTTCTGATGGACATTGCCAACCAGAGCGGCGGGCTGGTGATTGGAACCGGGGATCTCAGTGAGCTGGCCCTGGGCTGGTGCACCTACAACGGGGACCATATGAGTATGTACGGCGTCAACGCCTCCATCCCCAAGACCCTGGTGCGGCATCTGGTGGGCTACCTCTCCCGGGACGGGGAGGAACCGGAGCTCCACGACGTGCTGGAGGATATTCTGGACACGCCGGTGTCCCCGGAGCTGCTGCCCGCCGTGCAGGGGAGCATCAGCCAGCGGACCGAGGATCTGGTGGGACCCTATGAGCTGCATGACTTCTTCCTGTATTATGTTCTCCGCTGGGGCTTTACGCCGGGGAAGGTCTACCGCCTGGCGCAGGCTGCCCTGGGGCGGAAATACAGCCGGGACATCATTCTGAAATGGCTGAAAACCTTTTACCGCCGCTTCTTCAGCCAGCAGTTCAAGCGGAATTGCCTGCCGGACGGACCCAAGGTGGGCACCGTGTCCCTGTCTCCCCGGGGAGATTGGAGAATGCCCTCGGATGCGGCGGCGGATCTCTGGATGGCGGAACTGGAGACGCTGTCTTGAGGGCCGTCCTCTGTTGGCTGGGAATGCTGGCGCTTCTGCTCTCCGCCTGCGCCGCCCCGCCGGAGACGCCGGAACCGGAGGAGGAATCCGCTCCCCTGCTGGAAAAAATCCAGCTGCCCCGGAAAAAGCCCGGCGGCGTAAAGGGCCTGCTGAAGGACATGACTCTGGAGGAGAAGGTTGGACAGCTGTTTTTTGTGCAGGTTCCGGCGAAAGACGCGCTGGAGGACGTGACAGCTTATCATCTGGGGGGCTATCTCCTCTTTGGCCGGGATACCCGGGACAAGACGGCCAGTGAGCTCATTCTGACCCTGGACGCCTGGCAGCGGGCCGCGGAGGCGGACACGGGCATTCCCCTGCTTATCGGTGTGGACGAGGAGGGAAGCACGGTGGTACGGGTCAGTTCCAACCCCCATCTGCGGAGCCGGAGGTTCTCCAACCCCCGGAAGCTCTGGACCGCCGGACCGGAGGCTCTGGAGGCGGAGACCCACGAGAAGAACCAGCTGCTGCGGGCCCTGGGCATCAACGTCAACCTGAACCCGGTGGCGGATGTATCCACCAATCCCCAGGATTTTATGTATGACCGCACCACCGGCGGCGATGCAGAGACGGCAGCGGCCTATACAGCCCAGGTGGTGGAGCTCCAGAAGCAGGACAGCGTGGGCAGCGTACTGAAACACTTCCCCGGCTACGGGAACAACGGCGACACCCACACCGGCACAGTCGTGGACCTGCGGCCTCTGGAGACCTTCCGGGGGCAGGATTTTTTGCCCTTCCAGGCGGGCCTGGCGGCGGCGGAGGGCACGGCTGCCGTACTGGTGAGCCACAACATTGTCAGCTGCATGGATCCGGAGCTCCCCGCCTCCCTCTCTCCGGAGGTCCACCGGATTCTCCGGCAGGAACTGGGCTTTGACGGCGTGGTGATGACCGACGATTTGGCCATGGAGGCCGTGGCGGCCTACGCAGCGGATGGGAACGTGGCGGTGATGTCCCTGCAGGCGGGGAACGATTTGCTGGTGACGGTGGATTATCGGAATCAGATTCCCCGTGTGATCAAGGCGGTGCAAAACGGTGTCCTGCCAGAGAGCGCCGTGGACACCGCCTGTCTCCGGGTGCTGCGGTGGAAGGAGGCCCTGGGTCTTTTGGAGCGGCCGGAGGCGGGAACTCTGGAGCCTGCGGCGCGTCCCTGACGGGAAAGGAGTGTTCGGATGAAACGCAGGTGGATGCTGTTTCTGCTGGCGGCAGCGATGCTGACGGTTCCGGTCTTCGCGGACATGGGTCCCAAGCCCCAGCTCACCGTCCGGGTGGAGAACGGCCCGGAGGAACTTTACTACCTGGACATCCTAGAGGAGGGAGCCCCCTGCCAATACCCGGACATGGCGCCGGGCGGCCTGAAAGGCAATTACGGGGAGGAGCTGGAGACCCTGGACCAGGACCTTCTGACGGCGTTCACCGCCGCCGTGCCGGAGGGCTGGCGCGCCTGTGTGGTCCAGGGCGATTTGACGTGGGGCAGGATTGACAGCCAGGACGGCTGTTTTGAATTCGGTTACGCGCTGCCAACCACCTTCCGGATTCTGGTGGTGACGAAATCCGGGGAAACGTTTCTCTCCGAACCCTTTGCCCGTCAGGTGCTTCAATCCTCCGTGACGGTGGACTGGGCGGGGAAAACCTTGGAGTCGCCTCCTCTCTGGATGGGCTATGCCCTGCAATTCCTGGCCACGTTCCTGCCGACGCTGGCGGTGGAGGGAGTCCTTTTGCTGCTGTTCGGGCTTTGGTCCCGGCGGAACGCCCTGGTATTCCTGGGGGGTGAATCTGCTGACGCAAGGGGGGTTGACCCTGTGGATGAGCGTGAGGGTCGTCCGCGGGGGCGCGAATGGGATCTATATGCTTTCCTCCGATTACTTCCCTCTTTTTACCAGAATCCGGATTTTGCTGGATTATGTTTGCTATGAGGCCGAAAGAATCTCCCCCCGGCTGTTCCCGGCGGAGATTTTCATCCTCCTGGCAGAAGCGATTCTGTACAGAAAGCTGTTCCGGGACTGCTCCCTGAAGAGGGCGGTCCTCTATGCCCTGGCGGCTAACCTCGGTTCCTTCCTGCTGGGGCTGTACCTGGCGGAGCCGGTGTGGAAGGCCGTCGTGGACACAATGTTATAAAGAAAGGCGAATGCTGAAATGGAAACCCAAAAGCTCTATTACCAGGATTCCTATCTCCGGGAGTTCCCTGCCACGGTCCTCTCCTGCGAGGCCGCCGGAGACGCCTGGAAAATCGTGCTGGATCAGACGGCCTTCTATCCCGAGGGAGGAGGCCAACCCGCCGACCGGGGCCTTTTGCGGACCCCGGCGGGAGAGGTCCCCGTCACGGATGTCCACGAAAAGGCCGGGGCGGTGGTCCACACCTGCTCCGCGCCCCTGGAGTCCGGGACGGCGGTCACCGGCGTCGTGGATTGGGCCCGCCGCTTTGACCACATGCAGCAGCACTCCGGGGAGCACATCCTCAGCGGCCTCCTCTGCCGCCTGTACCGCTGCGACAACGTGGGATTCCACCTGGGGGCGGAGACGGTGACCATTGACTACAACACGGACATCTCCTGGGAACAGGCTCTGGAGGCGGAGCGTCTGGCCAACGAAGCTGTCTGGGGGGACCGGGCGGTGGAAATCAGCTTCCCCTCTCCAGATGCTTTGGCGGCTCTGGAGTACCGGAGCAAGAAGGAGCTCACCGGCGCGGTGCGCATTGTGGAGTTTCCGGAGGCGGACCGCTGTGCCTGCTGCGGCACCCACGTGGCCCGGGCGGGACAGGTGGGACTCATAAAAATCCTGTCCTGCCAGAAATTCCGGGAGGGCGTCCGCATGGAAATCCTCTGCGGCAGCCGGGCCCTGGCCTATCTCGCCGGGATTTATGACCAGGCCCGAACGGCGGGCCAGCGCCTCAGCGTAAAGCCCCAGGAGCTGCTCTCCGCCGTGGAGCGGCTGGAGGAGGAAGTGACCGCCGCCAAGCAGCGGATGGCGGACCTGGAACAGACGGCCTTCGCGGCGCTGGCCCGGGAACAGGCGGGCCGGGGGGATGTGCTGCTGTTTCAGCCGCCTATGCGCCCCGACAGCCTTCGCCGCCTGGCGGACGCCGTGGGGAAAACCTGCGGCGGTTTGGCGGCGGTCTTCTCCGGGGAGGCGGCGAAGTGGAATTACGCCCTGGTTCAGTCCGGCGGGGCGGACATCTCCCCTCTGGTGAAGGCACTGAATCAGACCCTCCAGGGCCGGGGGGGCGGCCGGAACGGCTTTGCCCAGGGCAGTGTTCAGGCGGCGCGGGAGGAGATTGCGTCCTTTTTCGCCGGGCGGGGGGCGTAAAGCAGCTTTCGAAAAGAGATAAGAACGGCGGCCCGCTGCAAAGCGGGCCGCCGGTTTGTCTGCCCCGGAGGGACCGGTTATACAATCAGGAAGAATTTAATCAGGAACAGGGCCGAGATGACATAGGTCAGCAGGGAGACCTCCCGGGCCTTGCCGCTGAAGACCTTGATAACGGTGAAGGAGATGAGGCCCAGGCCAATGGCGTGGCCAATGGAGCTGGAGATGGGCATGCCGATCAGCATCAGGGCCACGGGGACCATCTGGTCCAGATCGTCGAAATCCACGTTTTTCAGGCCCACCAGCATCAGCACACCCACGTAGATCAGGGCGGCGGAGGTGGCGGCGGCGGGGATGATGGCCGCAAGAGGGGCAATGAAGATGCAGGCCAGGAAGAGCAGGCCGGTGGTCAGCGCCGTCAGGCCGGTGCGGCCTCCTGCCTCCACGCCGGAGGCGGACTCCACAAAGGTGGTGACGGTGGAGGTGCCGGTGCAGGCCCCGGCGACGGTGCCAATGGCGTCAGACAGCAGGGCTTCCCGCATGTTGGGCATGCTGCCGTCCTGGTCCACCATGCCCGCCCGGGAGGCGGTGCCCACCAGGGTGCCGATGGTGTCAAACATGTCGATCATGCAGAAGGTGATGACCAGCGTGACGGCGGTGAACCAGCCAATGTCCAGGAAGCCCTGGAAGTTGAAGCGGAAGAGGGTGGTGGACATCAGGTCAGCAAAGGGCGGGACAAAGGAGGCCGCCGCCAGAGAGGAGAAGGGATTCACCCCCAGGAAGAGAAGGGACCCTGCCCAATAGAGGACGGAGGCCGCCAGCATGCCCAGCAGCACAGCCGCCTTCACGCCCCGTTTTGCCAGAATGACGATTACGAAGAGGCCCAGGAACATGGTCACCGCCGTCAGCACCATGGCGGAATAGCCGGAACCCATGGCGCTCTGGGCAACGCCGGGAGTCAGAGCCCCGAAGAAGTCCCGCATGACGAAGAAGGGGCCGCCGCTTTCCGAGTAAATCCCGGCGTTGGAGCCCAGGCCAATGTTCATCAGCATCAGGCCAATGGCCGGGGCAATGCCCAGGCGCACCCCCAAGGGGATGGCCTCCACAATCTTCTCCCGGATGCTGAGCACTGAGAGCACCAGGAACACCGCCCCCTCGATGAGGATGATGACCAGGGCCGCCTGGAAGCTGGCAGTGTAGCTCATGCCGGTGAGGGCGGCAATGTTGGCGGTTACCACGGCAAAGAAGCTGTTCAGCCCCATGCCGGGGGCCAGGGCGAAGGGCTTGTTGGCCAGGAAGGCCATGCAGAACATGGC
>JAAWLO010000080.1 GCA_022797935.1 Oscillibacter sp.
GCTGCTGTTACTGGTTCGCATGGGTTTTGACCGAGCGGTTCCCTGGCGCGGAGGTGGTCTATGATGCGCTCTCCAATCACTTTGCCGCACAAATCGGGGCCCAGCCAGACCAGCTGATTTTTCCGTCGCTGGTCAGCTCACAGGAGGTGAACGTGTTGTCCTCCCAGTCAATGCTGGTGAGAATGGCCACCCGTTCCCCGCCGCCGGCTTGGACGTAGACCACATCACCAACCTTCAAATCTCGATAATACCGGCTTTCCCGGACAGGCGCCTCTTCGCCGAAGAGAAAATCGCTGACTGCCGCGCCGAAAGACCGGCATCCACGGCCTCCGCCCAGCTTTGGGGACTGGTACCAGAAGCGTTCTGTGGAGCTCCACACCGTCCCGTCGGGACAGCCCTCTTTGACCAGCTCCAGCAGTGCCTGGATGTTTTCCTCCGTTTTGGGTTTGCCGTTGGGCAGGCAGCCTTCCTGGCAGGGGGGAGTGCCGCCGTTGACCCGCAGCATCATTTCCTGAACCGTTTCGTCTTCTTCCAGATGGAAAGCGGGCATTTCCAGGGCGGGCGTTGGGTCTTCTGTGCCGGTGGAAACGGAGTCCGGCAGCAGCTTTTGAAGGCGGCTCCAAACGGCGCAGGCCTGGGCCCGGTTCAGAGCTTCTTCCCCGCGGAAGCGTCCATCCGCCTGACCTTGGAGCAATCCTGCGGCCCAGCAGGCCGAGACGGCAGAGCGGTATGCTTCCGGTATCTCCGCCCAATCTGCAATGTCCGCCGGACCGGCTTCCCCGGTCTCTTCGGGCAGCAGACGCCAAAGCATCAAGGCCAGGTCATACCGGCGCAGAGGCTGGTGAACGGCGTCTCCCCACTGGTTCAGACGAATGTATTCCTCCCCGGCGGCCGTGCCGCCCAGAAGGTCTGCGCAGGCATTCACAGCGGAAAGCCACCAAGGGTCCTCCGCTCCGGTCTCCTTCAGGCGCTCGAAGAGGAACGTGCGGGAGAGCATAGCGCAGAAATGGGCGGCGGTTACCGGCTCACCGGGACGGAAGTCCCCTTCGATGTAGCCCGAGACCGCCCCAGCGTCCACGGCCTGTGCAATCGGTTCCGCGGCCCAGTAGTCCTCGGGAACATCGGAAAAACCCGCTGCCTGAACGCTGAGTACCAGACAGCAGAGGACTGGCAGCAGAAACGCTTTTTTCATAGGGAAAGATCCTCCTTTTCATTGGTATCCTCATTGTACCACGGTTCTTGCAGGAGTACAAGAGCGCTCCGAAGACCGGTTTGTAAACAATCCGTGCGGAATTGCAAGTTTTTCTTGGTGGTGTTTTTCGATTCTTCGGTGTATCATAAAGACAAATCAAAAAAGGAGAACCGTATAGATGAATTTGGGAAAGAGCTTGGCCGATGCGCGGAAACACAAAGGACTGTCACAGGAGGAGACGGCGGAAAAGCTGGGAGTCAGCCGGCAGACGGTGTCCAAGTGGGAAACCGGCGAGACCCTGCCGGATATTCAGCAATCCAAACGTTTGGCGGTGCTGTATGGCCGGACCTTGGATGAGCTGATTGCATTCGACCTGAACGTCAGCGAGATTCAGGAGGTCATTGACCGCACAGGGGAGGAAGTAAATGAGAAGATCGACTGGACAAAGGCCTGGGGCAAGAAGTATCCGGTTCTTCTCCAGTACAAGGAGGAAGTAGACGTTGTTCCCTATGCGGAAGAGCTGAAGAAGATGCTGCGGAATCTGGAGAATACCTATCAATATAACCAGCTGGATGCTTTCCTGGTCCTGAAGGACATTCTGGCAGGGGTTTGGAGCGCCGGAAAAACGGAATAATATCCCGATGAGGGGGCGGCTGTCCAAACCGGGCGGCCGCTTTTTTTGCAGGGGAGGAAGGAAGCCGCGGCGAAGATTTCCCGTATTTACAGCCCCGGGAAAATGTGGTACACTGAGAGCCGTTATAACAGGAGGGATGCTATGAGCCGGGAACAGATTTTATCACTGCTGCGTCAGGAGAAGGGGAAATTCCTTTCCGGAGAGGAGCTGAGCCGCCGTTTGGGCTTTACCCGGGCTGCCGTCTGGAAGGCGGTGGACGTTCTCCGGCGGGAGGGCTATGAAATCGAGGCCCGGTCGGGTCTGGGTTACCGGCTTACTGCGGTGCCGGATGTTCTGACTGCCCGGGAAATACAGAGCTTTTTGGAGCCGACAGCTGCCGTTGGCCGGGAACTGCGCTGCTTTGCGCAGCTGGATTCCACCAACAACTACGCCAAGTCCCTGGTGCAGACGGCGGCCCTGGATGGTACGGCGGTATTTGCCGACAGTCAGACGGCGGGCCGGGGACGGATGGACCGGGCGTTTCAGTCTCCGCGGGGAAAGGGAATTTATCTCTCCGTGATGCTGCGGGCCCCTCTCCCGCCGGACCGGCTGCCGCCGGTGACCGCTCTGGCAGGGGTGGCGGTATGTACGGCTGTGGAACGGCTGTGCGGCGTTCGCCCAGGACTGAAATGGCCCAATGACCCGGTGCTTGGGGGAAAGAAGCTCAGCGGCATTTTGACGGAGGTTTCTCTGGAGGCGGAGACAGGGCGGCTTCAGGCTCTGGTGGTGGGCATTGGGGTGAATGTGCTTCAGGAGCCGGACGATTTTTCTCCGGAGGTACGGGAGATGGCCACGTCGCTGCTTCAGTATTGCGGGAAGCCGGTGTCCCGGCCCCGTCTGGCGGCGGCGCTGCTGGAGGAGCTGGACCGGGCATACGCCGCCTTGCAGACAGGCGATTTGACCGCGTATCGGGAGGCGTACCGCCGGGATTGCGTGAACCTGGGAAAGACCGTGCAGCTGATTCCCTTTGGGGACGGAGAGCGGGAGACGGCGGAGGCGGTGGATATTGACGATGGCTTTGGTCTTCTGGTGCGGAGTGCAGACGGCGACCTTCGAACCATCCGTTCCGGAGAAGTTTCTGTCCGGGGCCTATGGGGATACGCCGAATAGCGGCGGAAGAAATTCCGCTATGTTCCGCCGCCGCAGGCGGCGGCTCCACCCGCTCCATTCCTTCCGCCGCCCGTCAAGAGGGGACTGCGTTCCCCCTTGAGCATTCCCCCTCCCCTGCGGGAGGACGATGGACGCGGGATGGCCTGCGGGGGACGATGGATGTAGAATGGAGTTCTTAGTTGGGTTTTTGATTTTTGTGGAATGGAGAGATTTTCTGTGAATGAAAAAAGCCGGTTCCAAATGCTTTGGAGCCTTTTCTGGACCTTTGCCAAAATGGGCGTTATGACCTTCGGCGGCGGTATGGCCATGCTGCCGATTCTTCAGCGGGAAGTGGTGGACAACAAGGCCTGGGCTACGGAAGAGGAACTGACCGATTACTATGCGATTGGACAATGCACGCCAGGCATCATTGCCGTTAACACGGCCACGTTTATCGGACAGAGACAGGCGGGAGTTGCCGGAGGCATCGCCGCCACCTTGGGGGTTGTGTTTCCCTCTGTGGTTATCATCTCTTTGCTGGCTGGCTTGATTACCAATTTCTCGCATCTGGAGTGGGTGAAAAACGCCTTCGCCGGTATTCAGGTCTGCGTCTGTGTACTCATTTTTAACGCCGTGGTCAAGCTGCTGAAAAAGTCGGTTGTGGATAAGCGCACGGCTGCAATTTTCCTGCTGGTGCTGGTGGGAAGCTTGTTTCTGAATCTCTCGCCGGTGTGGTTTGTGATTCTTGCCGCCCTGGCAGGCATTGCGCTGAAAACACTGGAGGTGCGCCGGTCATGATTTATTTACAGCTTTTCTGGGAGTTTTTTAAAACGGGCCTCTTCGCCGTGGGCGGCGGTATGGCTACGCTGCCGTTCCTTCAGGCCATTGGCGAGTCGACAGGCTGGTATTCGTACACCGATTTGATGAACATGCTGGCGGTATCGGAGTCTACCCCCGGTCCCATTGGCATCAACATGGCGACCTATGTGGGTTTCACGGCCGCAGGAATTCCCGGGGCGGTTGTGGCCACGGTGGGCGAGGTCACGCCTTCCATCATTGTCATTCTGATTGTGGCCGCGATTTTGCAGCAGTTCCGCAACAGCGAGACGGTAAACCGGGCCTTCTATGGTCTTCGGCCCGCCTCCACCGGTCTGATTGGCGCGGCCTGCGGCGCCGTGATTCTGGAAGTTCTCACCCATGTGGAAAAGGCTGCTCAGGGCGGAGGTCTTTGGAATCGCTTTGTGTTGGAGGGCGAAGCCCTCTTCCGCTGGCCGGGACTGCTGCTGGCAGTGGTGCTGCTGGTGCTGACCAACTGGGTTCCCAAGGTGAAGAAGTTCCATCCCATCGTGTTCATTGGCCTGTCCGCCGTGGTGGGAGTGGCATTTGGATTTGCAAGTCTCTGAAAAATGAGAAAAATGCGGCATCCGGACGTTGTTCGGATGCCGCACTTGTGATATTTGGGCCGGAGTCAGCGTTTTGCAGGCGTTTGCGGAAACACCGTCAGAGTCTCCCTGCCATCCCAGAGGGCAAGGAAGACCTCGCCTTGGTCTCGATACCCCTGACGCAGCAGCTCCCGCTGCACCCAGGCTTCTTCCTTTCCCGCTTGGCGGAGGTTGCCCCGCAGCAGCTGGCCGTCCATGATGAAAGGCGTCTGCACCTGAGACTGTTTGGGGTTCTGATGCAGGTCTGCGGGAGTGGCGGGGCGCTCTGTTTCTCTGGGAAGGAAGCTGACGGTTCCGTTGTGCTCAAAGACGGCTGCCTGAAGTTGGTTCAGATCGAACCAGCCGCCTGCCCGGCAATAGGTGAGGAATTCATTCAAATCCAGTTTGGCTTTTTTCAGGTTTTCCCGGTAGATAACGCCGTTCTCCAGCAATACCAGGGGCTTTCCCGTCAGGGCGGCCCGGGCTTTGAGGGATTTGCTGGTCAGCAGAGAGATTGCCACGGCCGCCAGAGCGTAGACCACCAGGGCGGTTAAGGGCTTGTGGGGGTTCTCCAGCTCGGTGGCCAGTTCGGCGGCAGCGGAACCGATGGTAATGCCGGTTACGTAGTCGAACATGGTCATTTGGGAGACCTGTTTGGCTCCCATCAGCTTGGTGAGGAGAAAAAGGGCAGCTATGGACAGCAGGGTTGTCAGCACAGTGCCTCCCATGTCTTGCAGAATTTCCATCAATAAACACCTCCCGGGCAAATGCCGTTTTAGACAGTATGCCGCGGGAAGGATTTTTTATGCGCCTCAGCGGACGCCCAGTTCTTCCAGTGCCTCCCGCAGAGCCCGCCACCGGGCAAAAAGCGCCTGATACCGTGTCCGGCCAGTTTCCGTCAGTTGAAGGTATTTTCGGGCGGGACCGCTGGAGACGGGACCGGAATAGCGCTTTGTGCAGCCCGCCTGGCCCAGGGCGCGGAGGATGGCGTAAACGGCGCTTTCCTGGGTGTCGGGGAAGGCGGCCCGAAGACGGGGGAGGATCTCATAGCCGTATTGATCTCCCTGGGACAGCAGGTGGAGCAGGCAAAGCTCAATGAGCTCTTTTTTCAGCATAGCGCCAGCACCGTTCCCGCAAGACCCAGCAGGCTTGGCAGCGCCAGCTGAGCGGGCCAATGGTACAGGAGGGGATTGCCGTGGTATGCCGGGTCCACGGACATACAGGTCAGAATCAGATAAAAGTGCAGGGCAAGGCATGCAGCCGTGAGACTCAGGGTGTAGAGCCCCAGCCAGCGGCGGTTTTGCAGCCGGGCATTCACCAGCCCCCGCAGGCCCGACAGCGCGGCCAAAAGAGCCAGAGCCAGCAAGCTCCAGAGGGCGGTGCGGCCAACCAAATGGGGCGCTTGCGGGGCGTCCAGGAAGGAGGAGAACCAGACGAAGAGCAGAGCTTCCCCGACACAGGCTGCAAGAAGAAGACACATAGCTGCCGGAAGGCCCTTAACCGGCGATGCGGGCGTCCGCCGGAACCAGACCAGAGCCAGGATCAGTCCGGACAGAAGCACAGCGGGCCAGTGAAAGGCTGTGAACCAGGACAGAGGTACTCGTGCATAGGGAAAGGCCATGTAGAAAAGCGGGAACAGAAGGCAGGCGGCCAGCAGGGCAAAGACGGCCAGCCAGAGGCGGTAAGCTTTTGGGGCACAGAGAGGCCGGACCGCCTCCGCTGGAGAGCCGAAGTCCCGCAGCAGCTCTTCTTCGGACCGGGGAACGGCGGAGAGAATGTCGCGATAGTCTTCCAGAACCTCGGCGGCCTCCTGGGGAGGCAGACGCCAGCGGGCCGCGCGGACAAGCCGGACGTAGTAGGATTTCATAGAGAATACCCCCCAACTACTGATAAAAATATTGTAGTTATAGCATATCATCCGAATAGGAGGATGTCAAGACCAGAAATAGAAGCTGACGCGTTGCTAAACGATCGTTTCAGCGGTTTTCGCCGTATTGGTTTGCGCAGACATGCCTGTATGCGCTGAGCGGCGTATCAAAGATGCAGGTTTGTTTTCGTGACAAAACAAGCTGACCGCCTGGCTGCGGCTCAAGCGGTCAGTTTCCGGTCTGCCTATTCTATGGGCAGGTTGTGCTGTTTCAAAAACGAAAGCTTATCCCAATATCCACGCTGGAACAGGATTTTTCCATTGACAACCTGAAAGAATCCGCAGCCCCGTAAGCCTAAGGGATCTCTCCATTCCCAAATGGCCCATTGTCCGTCCTCAAAAATATTTCTCCATTCAAATTTATCACAGTTCAGGCGTCAGACCAGCCAGCGCCGCACGGCCGGTACCCGGGACAGTACTGCGTATACACCGCAGCCGCAGGCGATGATCAGTGCCGAAAGAAGAGGAGCTGTCAAAAGTACCGGACCTTCTGCAGCCCGGAATCCCCAGCGGGCAAAGGCCTGGAGAAAGAAAACGTGGGTAAGGTAAACGCAGAAAGAGGCTTTGGAAAGGTAGGTCACAAAACGCCCGGCTCCCTCTGAAAGCGGTACGGTTTGGCACAGCCCCCACTGCCCCAGGGCTGTCAGGAAAATCCCGACACCCATTCCCTCCAGAAAATGGCCGTCCGGCGTTCCTGCTGCCAGAGAGCTGGCCCAGGTGCCGCCGAAGGTCATCAGGAAGCCTGCCAGCAGCAGCAATGTACGGACTGTCCGCCGGGGACGGGGATGGTATACGGCCAGATAGTAACCCAACAGGGTATAACCAATGGAGGCATAGGCCATGTTCATCCGCCACTGTACAGGGATGCCGCCCAGCAGAGTGAAGGGCCAGAAGGTCCGCAGGGTTGGATAGAGGATGCCCAGCAAAAACCACAGTGTCAAGATATACTCCAGGAGGCGGCGGCCTCCGTGTTTGGCGAAAAGCCGGGTGAGCGGCAGAAATGCGTAGACCAGGAGCATGATGTGAATGTAATATAAGTGCTCTTCGTGGCGGAACAGCAGCAAGTTTTTGGCGGCGGCTGTCAGGTCCCAAGGGGTGAGGCTGTTCATCAGCCACAGGTAGACCAGTTTATAGCAGGCTGCCCAGAAAAACAATGCCGCCAGCATCCGGGGAATCATCTTTCCATAGAGCTTCCGGAACGTTAATTCCCGCTCCGGCGGAAGCAGCAGTGCGCCGCTGGCCATGAGAAACAGGGAGACGCTGGAGTGAGTCAAGGACGCCCAAAACAGCGCGGAGAGCCATTGCCCTGTTCCCACAGAGCCTCCGGAAAAGGGGCCCGCCGCTGCGTGACTGAGAACTACGTTCCAGATAGCAAGGGTTTTAATGAGGTCAATGGCGCGATTTCGCGGGGGGGGGGGTAAATTTTGGAAATCATTTCAGGGCCTCCTGGTGTTCCGCCGGAGTTTCGGCGGCGGTGGTATAGTGGTTGGTGTGGATGTTGATGTATTGGGCCTTCAGTTTGGAGTGAAGGATGCGCTGGCTGGAGTACAGGCCGTTGTAGCCGGAGAGGACATAGCTGATGCAGCAGGCCAGGGCAAAGTACAGAAGCCCTTCCCCGCCGAAGAGTTCTGCCGCCAGGAAAATGGAGGCCAGAGGACAATTCACCGCGCCACAGAACACGGAAACCAGTCCTACTGCCGCAGCAAAGCCCGCAGGAATGCCCAGCAGAGGTCCTACCGCACACCCGAAGGCTGCACCTACAAAGAAGGATGGCACCACTTCGCCGCCTTTGAACCCAGAGGCCAGCGTGATGGCGGTGAAGAGGAGCTTCAGAGCAAAGGCGGCGGGATGGGCGCTGCCCTGCTCCACGGCGGCGGCAATTACCTGCATTCCGGCGCCGTTGTAATCCGTCGTGCCGCAGAGCCAAGTTAGAAGGATGATGGCACAGCCTCCGGAAAAAGCCCGCAGCCAGGGGTTGGGCAGGCGTTTGGACAGCAGATGCTCGGTCTGGTGGATGACGGTGCAGAAGACACTGGACAGCAGGGCGCACAAGAAGGCCAATACCGCTGTCCGCACCAGCAGGCTGAGACTGGGACCGGGAATGGCCACCGTGAAGCTGGTGGGAGAGAACCCCAGCAGCAGAGAGACGCCGTAGGCCGTCAGAGCCGCTGTCAGGGCGGGGAAGAGCGCGGCGTGGTAGAAGGCGTCTACGTTTACCACGGCAATGGCGAAGACGGTTCCGGCAATGGGCGTGCCGAAAAGTGCGGTAAAAAAGGCGGCCATACCAGTGGTGGTGGCAATGTGCAGGTCCCGTTCGTCAAAGCGGCACAGCCGTCCAACGCCAAAGCCAATGCTGCCCCCCATTTGCAGCGCCGCACCTTCCCGTCCGGCGGAGCCGCCGCACAGATGGGTCAGCACCGTGCCCAGGAAGATGGAGGGCAGAAGCAGAATGGAGATGCTGCCGCCCTGGTATATTTGACTGAAAATGTCGTTGGTGCCCAGGCCCTCGGTGCGGAGGAGCTTATAGAGGCCCACAATGGCCAGACCCGCCAGCGGCAGGCCGTACAGCAGCCAAGGATGCGCTCCCCGCAGCTCGGTTGCCGCTTCCACGGCTATGTGAAAAAAAGTCCCCGCCAAACCGCTGAGAAGACCCACCAGTGCCGAGAGCAGCAGCCATTTCCCAAGAGCCCGGGCATAGAGAGCGGTCTCCCGGCTCCAACGGAAAAGCGTGCGCCGAATCCATTCCATTCCGAATATCTCCTTTAAATATGATGAGGATATTGCCAGTATAGTCAAAGCGGAGGGAAAATGCAAGGGTAAGCGCCGGAAACGTATGGCAGAATTGCACAAGAAACCAAACATTTTTTTAGCCAGTCTGAAAAAAATTGAATACACGGTTGATTCTGCACGCCGAATGCCGTATACTGGAAACAGAGCGCGGGCGCGTTGTGTGCCTGCTGTGTCCGATTGAACAGGATGGAGGTATACATATGAAATACGGGCGCACTTATAACTTTTCTGCCGGGCCGGCCATGATGCCGGAACCCGTCCTTGAGGAAATTGCCGCCGAGATGCTGAATTACCGCGGAAGCGGCATGTGTGTCATGGAGATGAGCCACCGCTCCAAGGTGTTCCAGCAGATTCGCGACGAGGCCGAGGCGGACCTGCGCAAGCTCATGGGCATTCCGGATAACTACAAGGTTCTTTTTGTCCAGGGCGGCGGCACGGTGCAGTTTGCCATGGTGGCGATGAACCTGATGAAAAACGGCGTGGGCTGCTACGTGGAGACCGGCGCCTGGTCCAAAAAGGCCATTGCCGAGGGGAAAAAGTATGGCGAGGTGAAGATTGTAGCTTCCTCCGCCGACAAGAACTTCTCTTACATCCCGGATTGCTCGGATTTGGATATTCCGGACAACGCCGACTACG
This sequence comes from Oscillibacter sp., assembly GCA_022797935.1. GTDB lineage: Bacteria > Bacillota > Clostridia > Oscillospirales > Oscillospiraceae > Oscillibacter. The sequence goes on from JAAWLO010000080.1 coordinate 9,729, forward strand.
TCTATATCTGCGAAAACGAGACCATCAACGGCACCACCTACTTCCAGCTGCCCGATACCAAAGGCAAGGTGCTGGTGTCGGACCAGTCTTCCATGTTCCTCTCCCGGCCCTGCGACGTGAGCAAGTATGGCCTGATTTGGGCGGGCGTGCAGAAGAACGTGGGCCCTGCCGGTATGGCCGTCGTGATTATCCGGGAGGATCTGCTTCGGGACGATCTGCCGAAGTTTGTGCCGACTTATATGAACTATAAGACCCACGCGGACAACGATTCCCTGTATAACACGCCGAACTGCTGGGCCATTTACTGCTGCGGAAAGGTGTTCAAGTACCTGCTGGACAACGGCGGCCTGGAGGCCATGCACAAGCGGAACCAGGAGAAGGCGCAGATTCTGTATGACTTCCTGGACCAGAGCAAGCTGTTTACCGGCGCGGTGCGGAAGGAAGACCGGTCGCTGATGAACGTGCCCTTTGTGACGGGCAGCAAGGATGAGGACGCTGCGGTTGTGGCGGCCTCCAAGGCGGCAGGCTTTGACAACCTGAAGGGCCACAAGAGTGTGGGCGGCCTGCGGGCGTCCATCTATAATGCCATGCCGAAGGAAGGCGTGGAAGCCCTGGTGGAATTCCTCCGAAAGTACGAGGAGAGCAAGTAAGCAAGGAGCACGGCCGGTTTCTCTGGCGGACCTTGTTTGCGTACGCCGGAAATGTGTTCGGTGTCTCTCTCCGCAGGGAGTGGAGAAAAAAGAGGGGAGAATCTGTCTCCCTGAATCCCCCTTCCGGGTTTGCCGGGCACGCCTGTCCCCCAATGGGCGTGAAGGGTCTGTCGTAAAATCCGCGCGGGAACTGCGTTTCTGCGCGGGAGAGGAGGGGCAAAGGAGCGCAGTGCAGTCCTCGCCGGAGGCGGGGACGAAACGAAGCGGATTTTGCCCCGACGAGCACCCCTGGGGTGTGCTTTGTGCAAAAGAAAGGGGTACGATCACTATGTCTATGCGTGTGTTAGTTACAGACGGAATGGATGCTTCCGCTATTGAAAAGCTGCGGGCTGACGGCCATGAGGTCGTGGAGCAGTTCTACGAGCCGGATGCGCTGGGCGCGGCGCTCCGGGATTTCGACGCCGTCATTATCCGCTCTGCCACCAAAATCAAAGAGCCCCAGATTGACGCCGCCAAGGGGAGCCGCCTGAAGCTCATCGTCCGTGCCGGTGTCGGCGTGGACAACATTGCCGTCCAGTACGCCGAGGCCGCCGGTATCACCGTGAAGAACACACCCCGGGCCTCCTCCAACGCGGTGGCGGAACTGGCAATGGCGCTCCTCTTCTCCTGCGCCCGGAATATCTCCATCGCCGGACACACCATGCGGGAGAACAAGTGGGAGAAAAAGGCCTATTCCAAGGGCTTTGAGCTCTCCGGCAAGACCGCCGGTGTTCTGGGTTATGGCCGCATTGGCCAGATGGTGGGAGCCAAGTGCCAGGCCCTGGGGATGAACGTCCTCTCCACGGTCCACCGCAATAAGCCCGAGGGCTGTGAATGTGAGACCATGAAATTCGTCTCGCTGGACGAGGTCTATGCGCAGTCCGACATTCTTATCCTCTGCGCCCCTGGCGGAGATAAGCCTCTGGTGGATGCCGAAGCCCTGAAAAAGATGAAGGACGGCGCTGTGGTCATCAACGTTTCCCGGGGCAGCAACGTGGACGAGGCCGCCTTGCTGGAGGCCTTGAACTCCGGCAAAATCCGGGCAGCGGGTCTGGACGTCTGGATGAGCGAAAAGGATCCCAACTGGACCCTGGCGCAGCATCCGGCGGTCTCCTGCACGCCCCACATCGGCGCGGGCACCAAAGAGGCCCAGAAGCGCATTGGCGCGGAGTTGGTGGACATTATCGAACAGTTCTGAATCTATTATAAAAAGCCGCCTGGGGACGCCCAGGCGGCTTTTGTGTTTTGGAAAGACAAAGAATTCCAATATTTACAGATTTGCCAGCATCTCTGTCTGCTGCCGGAGCTCCTCCACAATTTCCCGGTTGGTACCCATGCCGTTGGTAATGCCCGCCATGTCCCCCGCCAGATTTCGAGTGCTGCCGGCCACGCCGGAGATGCCAGCCGCGCCCTGCTCTAAAGCCGTGGAAATGCTCTCAATAGAACCGGCGATTTCCACAATAGCCTCCCGCAGGCGGACGGTACGGGCATTAAAGGCGTCCATGTTCTGCTGAATATAGGCGGCGTCGTCGATGTAGTGCTTGCCGGAATCCACAAACTCCTGA
>JAAWLO010000081.1 GCA_022797935.1 Oscillibacter sp.
ATTGATTTTGAAATCCTTTGTGCCATTATAAACGATACTGCAATTGCAACAACAAAAACAATCAGTATCGGCTGAAGCAGGCTTATTAAGATTGTTACACAGCTGGTTAAAAGTAGGCATTGAATTTCTCCTTTCTTTCAGTTTTTGCAATCTATTTTTTACAGAAAGCCGGTTGGCCATTCCGTAAAAACCAAAAAAAGAATCTCAAACCGTCTCACCCAGGACCGCCGCCACAGCGGCTCCCACGGCAATGCCGCAGGCCCGGCCCAGCTGAGCCAGCGTCCAGTTCTCCTCCACCGGGATTCCGGCGGCAGCGCACTCGGCGGCAATGGGACCGGTGATGGCGGGGTCGGCGTCGCTGGCCAGGAGAACCCGCCGGGCCCGTCCCTCTCGAATGGCCTTGCGGGACTGCTTCACACCCACGACTCGTTTTTCCGTCTCCATAGTCCCTCCCGCTTTTCACGTTCAGCACAGGGCAAAACTCACGGACCCTGGTCCGCGCAAGATGGTATTATAGCACGGCTTCCGCCCCACGTCAAGGGTTTTTGGCAAATTGGCTTTCTTTTTCCTGTTTTTCTTTCCTCTCCGGTTCACAGAGGAGGCCGGAGAAAGCCAATCAGGGCCAGCACCGCGAAGTGGGCGGGGTAAAAGGCGTAACAGAAGAACTGAAAGCCCTTCCCGACCCTTCCCTTTTCGCCGTTGTCCGAGAGAGCGGCCAGCATTCCGAAGTAATTCCCCAGAACGTTCAGGAGGACATTCCGCAGAACCCGGGAGCATTCCGGCGTCCCTAGGCTCTCCAGGGCCCAGAGAACCAATCCCCACCGGGACAGCATGACGGCAGGGATATAGAGGAGCGCCTTCTGCCAGCGGGGGCAGTTCCGGGTGATGTAATAAACCCAGACCAGGAGGATGTAGCCCTTCCCTCCCTCCAGATTCAGCCCCTCAGCAAGCCAGGTGGCTGCCGCCACAACCAGGGGACTCAGAACCAGCCGCTTCCGGCGCTTCAGTTCTTCGTGGAGCACCAGGACACACAGCGCCAGCGCCAGGGTGAAGAGGATGTTGAGGCTCGTTTCCCGCCAGTCTCCCGCAATTCCGAGCAGGCGGCTTTCCGCCAGGTCAAAGAGCGTGTAGGGAATTTGAGCGATTACCGCTGCCAGAAGAACGCGGCCTATGTAGCGGCGGACGCTGGACGTATGCACAAAGCCCTGGGCTGCGCAGTAGAGAAAAATGGGAGCCGCCAGACGGCCAATATACATTAAATATAAAGGAATGTCCTCCAGCACCCAGTCCGCAAGGTCCGGATAGCCACGGCTCCACAGCAGGTCCGCCAGGGGGCCAAATATCTGGTGCAGGGGAAATATGCGGACGGCATGGTCAAAGACCATACAACATATGGCAAAGATTTTCAGCTGTTTATGGTTCATAATATCCTCCCTTTGTACGGCCCGGGGCCGGTTTCAAAAGGAGTATAGCAGAGAATTCTTACAAATAACCCGATAGTTTTCTTACGATTTTCTTACGATTTGGGCTGTGGGGGTACGTCCGGCACGAAGGGCATCGTATTGGCTCTGGGAGGCCTCTGGATGGCGTTTGAACGGGGCAGGAGTCCAAAAGTCAAGAGTGTCGTAAGGTGTCAGATGTGAAAAGAAAAAGCCGGTCGAATGACCGGTCTGCTGCCTCCTCCAAGCGGGGTATTTGATGTTCGTCCCCCGTCCTTTGTCTCTCGTCCCTCGTCTTTCGTCCCTCGTCTTTCGTCCCCCGTCCTTCGTCTCCCGTCTCCCCCCCCCCGCAGGGAGGGGGAATGCTCAAGGGGGGGCCGCAGTCCCCTCTTGATTAGAGGCGGAGCAAGGGAGCGGGCGGAATCCTCGCCAGAGGCCGCAGGCCGGCGGCGGGGATGCAGCTTAGCGGACTTTGCGACGCCTCGCTTACACTTTGTAGGTAATGTGCATACAGATACTGTCAGGAAGCGTAACCGTGTTGGTGCTGATCACCATGAACTGCGGATAGTCACGGCCCATGAGCTCATAAAATTTGTTGGCGGCGTCCGTTACATAATTCACCGTACCGCGAATAGATTTTGTGTACGTACCGTGCTTGAGACCCTGGTCCATGTTATAGGTGCCTGTGCTGAGCTGGTAGTTCGTAATCAGGCCGCGAAGCTGCCGCTCAGTTTTCTCGTCCACGTCAACCGTAATGCCGCCGATATCCATGTAGGTATGCCCGTTTTCGGTCCATGTTCTCATAGCAAACACCCCTGATACTCGTATTTCATTTGCCATCCTGTCTTTCTTCTTCATTATACCGGTTCCATCCGTTTTGTCAAGCCTGGGCCATGCTTGGGGAATGTCCTCTCGCGCATTTTAGAACAAAGATGATTTGCAGGGACAAATTCTTACACCCACCCCTTCTGAAAACAAAACCGAAACAAGGCTTCCGCAAAAAATCTTCAAAAGGGATACTCCCTCTGCAAGCCGCTCCGACTTGGAGACGGCCTAATTTGACAGAAAGTGTCGTTTCTGATAGAATAAACCCGCCAAAGCCTACGGGCCGAGGCCAGAAGAGCGTTGTTACATACAATAGGCGGTTGGCCCACCGTTTGAACCCCTGATCTGAAATGGGGGGAGGTGGTGCGGATGTGGAAGAGACGGCTGTTTGCCGTGCTGCGTTTCCTGGTGTTGTTCACCTTGGCGGCGCTGCTGCTTACCACAAAAGCGTGTTGACCGCCCGGGGTCCAGCCGAGCGGTCAACTTAGGTTGATCGAATAGGTTCGGGCTAGCCGTCTTTGCAACAGCGCCCTTCTGCTTTTATTATACCAAACGACGCCGCTTTGTCAAGTCCGGCAAAACGGCGTCCCTTTTCAGAAAAGTGTTGCCGGGATATACCTTCGGCGGTTTCCACAAAAGCATATTGAAATAACAGGAGTCCTGTGCTATAATCGGTTCGACAAATCGGTATTTGGAGGAGACCGAAGTGGATGGGTTTGTATTTACAATTTTGCTATTTTTAGTATTTCTCGGATTGATGATGTCCTTGATATTCAGTCTGAAAGGGAAACGGGCCGTTTACCTGACCGCAGTTACAGCGACTTTATCCGCATGGTTCATAGGACTGATTTTGGATGCAAACCTTGATTTTGGTCCTGATGGTTTTTTGTCCCTTAGAATACTTTTTCCTATATTAGCCATGGGACTTTGCATTTTGAACGCGGTTTGAAACATAAATCTGCTTGACAATTTCCAGTTTATTGGGCAGCTATCCAGTAATGGGTGGCTGCCCGTTTTGGATATTTTGACGAGTGGTTTGACGAAGTGGCCTTCAGCAACACTAATCTGAAAAGGGAGAAAACGGCTGTTTTTCAGCCCTTTTCCCCGGCGATATTCTTCCGGAGCCAAAGCAAAACGTATCCGGCGGTCCGGCAGGGAACGGAATGACGGGACAGCTTCTTGACAAATGCAGGCAAAGCAGGTAGTATAGAATTGTTCTTTTTCATGTTCAGGGCAGCGCGCCCTTCTTTGGTCAAAGCTATTCGCGCAAGGAGAGTATTATGGAAGACATTCTCACCGCTGCGGAAGCCGCAGTCTCAGCAAAATCCGGATGCCCGCCCCTGGTTCTCTCCCGGGTGCAGGACACCCGCCCCCGGCATCTGGACAACGGCAGAACCGTTCTGCGTCCCAGCCTCCCCTATGACGACGCCACCCGGATGGCCAGCTGCTTTCTCGACCTTTACATTGGCGCCCGCTACGCCCCCTCCCCTTCCGTCCCCGGCTGCGTATGCCACGCCACTGTCCTCTCCGGCACGGTCCGCCTTACCGCCGAGGGCCAGTCTTTCCAGCTTCTGGAGCGGGACGCCCTTCGCTTTTCCGCCGACCAGCCTTACCACTTCGAAAACCTCTCCAGCGGCGTGGGACGCCTGCTGCTGGAATACCAGTATCTCCGCGGACATCCTTGACGCAGAAGCCCCCGCAGCGCAGACGCTGCTGGGGCTTTTTTCAGCCAGCAAAGCATTCTTCCAACTTCTCAAGAATCCGATCGTCCAGGTCTTTCCGGCCCTCTTTGATTTCCGTCAGCTCAGCCGAAAGCGCGGCGTAGGCCCGCGCAGATTTTTCAATATCTGCGCCGTCTTCCCGCAGGGATTCTATCCAGGCATCCAGATATTTCATCAGCTTTTCCCAGAGTTCCTTCTCCTCTTCTTTTTCCTTGCCCAGTTTCATCCGGTCCAGCATATCCGCCTGGAAGGCCCCCAGGGCGGAGAGCAGGTCCTCTTTCTGGGCCAGGGACTCGTGGCGGAAGACGCTTCTGCCGGACGCGCCGGTTCCGGAGGCATAATCCTGATACAGCGCCAACAGCTCCGCCGCCTCAGCCTTACAGTTTCCGCCGAAACGGCGGTCCGATTGGTGCCAGCTAATCATACCGAGGTAATCGCGCCGCTCTGTGATATCGCCGGTTTCCAGACCGGTGGGAATGACCCGGGACGAAAGCCCCCGGACCGCGCCGCTCTTCTCCAAATGGCCGAACAGCGCGGCCAGCTCCGCATAAGAGGCGTTGGACGGGTCAATCTCTTTCACATGACAGGTAAAGTCGTAAGCGCCGCTGTCTGACGTTCCCCAAACGCGGACAATCGGGTCCTTGGCTGTAGAATCCGTCGTGTATTCTGCGTATATTTCCTGCATAGTCTGGTTCCTGCCCGCATGGGCGCCGGAGAAGACACAGCCCTCCCGGGGCATACGGAGATGAATGGCAGGCCCCTGAATAACAGCGGAAGCGCTGGCCAGCCGCGCTTGAAAGGAGTCTCCGGAGGGGGTTGTCTGCCGTGCCGCGGAACGGCGGCTTTCTATGGGCGTTCGGGTGCTTGTCAGAGATGCGATACTCATGATTCAAATACTTCCTTTCTTCTGCTTTTCTGCATGGATAAAAAAACAGAAAGCGGCTGTGAGCGCACCACGACCGCTTTCTGTTCCTTGCGTCTTTCTCCCCCGCCATCCGTTGCGGAGAAAATTATTTCGCGTATTCGACGACCTTGGTCTCCCGCAGGACATGGACCTTGATCTGACCGGGATATTCCATTTCCTCCTCGATCTTCTTGGCCAAATCCCGGGCCAGAATCACCATCTGGTCCTCACTGACCTGCTCGGGTTTCACCATAACCCGGACTTCCCGGCCCGCCTGAATGGCAAAGGCCTTGTCCACGCCGGGATAGCCGCCGGTAATGGACTCCAGCTGCTCCAGACGCTTGATGTAGTTCTCCAGGTTCTCCCGCCGGGCCCCGGGACGGGCGGCGGAAATGGCGTCTGCGGCCTGCACCAGACAGGCCACAATGGTCCTGGGCTCCACATCATTGTGGTGGGCCTCAATGGCGTGGATGATATCCTCCCGCTCCTTGTACTTCCGGGCGAACTCCACGCCCAGAGCCACATGGGTGCCCTCCATCTCGTGGTCCACGGACTTCCCCAGGTCATGGAGCAGCCCGGCCCGCTTGGCGGCCTGGACATCCGCGCCCAGCTCCGCCGCCATCATGCCGGCAATGTGGCTCACCTCCACCGAGTGCTGAAGGACATTCTGCCCGTAGCTGGTGCGGTAGTGGAGGCGGCCCAGCATCTTCACCAGCTCCGGATGCAGGCTGCGGATGCCGCACTCGAAAATCACCCGCTCTCCTTCGGCCTTGATGGTGGCGTCCACCTCCCGGCGGGCCTTCTCCACCATCTCCTCAATGTGGGTGGGGTGAATCCGCCCGTCGGAGATAAGCTTCTCCAGAGCCAGGCGGGCAATCTCCCGGCGCACCGGCTCAAAGCAGGAAACGGTGATGGCCTCCGGCGTGTCGTCAATGATGAGGTCCACGCCGGTAAGGGTTTCAATGGTGCGGATGTTGCGGCCTTCCCGGCCAATGATGCGGCCCTTCATCTCGTCATTGGGCAGGGGTACCACACTGACGGTCATGTCGGACACCTGGTCGGCGGCACAGCGCTGGATGGCCTGGGCCACGACTTCCCGGGCACGGGCCTCGCACTCTTCTTTCATCCGAGACTCCACCTCTTTGATCTTGAGGGCCGTCTCATGGGTGACCTCGGCCTCCACCTGATCAATGAGGTACTGCTTCGCCTCCTCGGTGGTGAAGCCGGAGATGCGCTCCAGCATTTCGGTCTGGCCGCGCTTGACAAGCTGAATTTCCTCGGTCTCCTTGTCAATGGCGGCGTGCTTCTGGGTCAGGGACTCTTCTTTTTTCTCCACGGCCTCCATCTTCCGGTCCAGGTTCTCCTCCTTCTGCTGAAGGCGGTTCTCCTGCCGCTGAAGGTCGGCCCGGCGTTCCTTGACTTCCTTTTCGTACTCGCTGCGGTTTTTCAAAATCTCTTCCTTGGCTTCCAGCAAGGCCTCGCGCTTTTTGGATTCCGCGCTTTTGATGGCCTCGTTGACAATGCGCTTTCCCTCTTCCTCCGCGCTGGAGATTTCTTTCTCAGAGACGTTCTTCCGGTAGCGAATACCAAGCGGGAAGCAAATCACGCCGCCAGCCACCATGCCGCACAGTATGGCAATGATGATTTGAATCACGGCTGCTGATTCCTCCATTCCGTATTTGGTTTCCTCCGAAGCCCGCTTCTCAAAACCGTCAACACGCCCGTACGGCGGAGGGGAACCGGATTGCTCCTTCTCCCCCTCCAGGGGCATGCGATATCCTCCGGCGGTATGGCCGCCGGAGGCAACCGGACATACGGGTCCTGATGTTCCGCCGCCGTCCCGGATGGGGAACGGGGGGAATGCGCCGCTGGGCATCTTGCCGCTTTTGGTAACGGACCCGGTCAAACAGGGTCAGAAAACAACCGGGGGACTCCCCTTCGCCCCCCGACGGCAATCTACCCCTAGTTTAAACGTTTACTGGACATCTGTCAAGGAAAACATCCAATTCCCATCAAAACCGGCAAAATTATTTCCCTTCCGCCAGGACGCAAACGGCCAATTTCACCCGTTTTCCCCGGAAAACGTCTTGAAATAAACGGAAAATCCCGGAAAATTTCCGCTTTCTGGAACACCGGGCGGCGGCGTGAAAATACCGGCCTCCATCACACGTCAATATAGGCCGCGGCGGCATAACCGGCCTGGTCCTTCCAGCGGACCGCATACCACCCCTGCCACTCGCCATAGACGGTGACTTGGGCTCCGTCAGGCAGGTTGGCCAGAATGGTCCCCGTGGGCGCGGGATAGCTGCGCAGGTTCAGTGTGCCGTAATTCAGGGTTACAATCCCCTCCCGGGGCTCCATGGGATACAGAAACGGCAGGCCGAAGTACTCCGTCAAGGCCCGGGCCAGCTGCTGGGCTATGGCGTCCCAGTGGCCCTCCAGCCAGGCGGCGTCGGCGTAGTTGTCGTGGTAGCCGATTTCCACCAGCACCGCCGGGGCGTTGGACTGGGAGACCTCTCCCAGAGTGGTGGTGGAGCGGGTGGTGACCTTGTTGGGCAGCGGATAGATCTTTCGAAGTTCGGCGGCAATCAGCTCCGCCGCCCGCTGGCCCTGGGCGCTGCCGGGATAGTAAAAGGCAATAATCCCCCGCTCCTCGCCGTAATGGCCCTCCGGGGCGCCGTTGGAATGCAGGGCCAGGTAGAGGTCATAGGTTCCCCGGTTGGCCTCCCGGATGGAAGAACCGGCGGTCATCTCCGGGCGGTTGCGCTTATACTGAATGGAATTGGCGTTCAGGTAGGGCACCAGGGCATCGGCCAGCAGGTTCATGTTGTATTCCTCGGAGCCGCTGCCGGTGACGTAGCGGTTCCACTCCTGGGTGGACGGACTGAGATAAATGGTGGGCATAACAATTCCTCCTTTATGGAATCCTATGGAAATCCGGCGGGAAGTGTGCTATAGTGGGGAAAAAAACTGGGAGGACCACTTATGAAAGCAGAACGCGCTTACCCCCGCGCCACCGTCACCAACAAGGCGCAGGCCGCCATCCTCCGGGGACATCCCTGGGTCTACGGGGCGGAAATTCTCTCCGTTTCCGAACCGCCGGAAAACGGAGGCCTGGTAGACGTGCTGGGAAAAAAGGGCCAGTATCTGGGAACCGGCTTCTGGTCGGAGACCTCAAAAATCCAGGTCCGCCTCCTCTCCCGGAACGCCAACGACCGCTTTGACACCGCCTTCTGGGAACGGCGGCTCCGCTGGGCCTGGGAATACCGCAAAACCGTTCTGGCCCCCGAGGACCTGGACGCCTGCCGGATTCTCTTCGGCGAGGCCGACCTGTTCCCCGGCCTGACGGCGGATAAATTCCACGACCTGCTCAGCGTACAGGTACTGTCGGTGGGCATGGAGCGTCTCAAGCCCCTGCTGCTGCCGCTGCTGGTACAGATACTCCGGGAGGACGGGCAGACCATCCGGGGCGTCTACCAGCGGAACGACGCCGCCCTGCGGGACAAGGAGGGCCTGCCTCAGTACAAAGGCTGGTTCCCCCTGCCGGGAGAAACGCCGCCGGACTCCCCGGTAACGGAGATAACCGAGAACGGTATCCGCTATCTGGTGGATGTGGAAAACGGCCAGAAGACCGGTTTCTTCCTGGACCAGAAGTACAACCGCCGGGCCGTGGCCCGTCTGGCGGCGGGGAAGACGGTGCTGGACTGCTTCACCCACACCGGCTCTTTTGCCCTGAACGCTGCCCGGGGCGGGGCGAAGCACGTCACCGCCGTGGATGTCTCCGCCTCCGCCGTGGAGATGGCCCGGGCCAACGCGGCGCGCAACGGCCTGAGCCAGGTGATGGACTGCGTGGAGGCCAACGTCTTCGACCTGCTTCCCGCCCTGGAGAAGGAACCGCCCCGGTACGACTTCATCATCCTGGACCCTCCGGCCTTCACGAAATCCCGGAAAACCGTGGCCAACGCCATGAGCGGGTATAAGGAAATCAATTACCGGGCCATGAAGCTGCTGCCCCGAGGGGGCTATCTGGCCACCTGCTCCTGCTCCCACTTCGCAGAGGAGGCGGCGTTTCTGTCCATGCTCCAGTCCGCCGCCCGGGACGCGGACGTCCGCCTCCGGCAGATTGAGGCCCGGCAGCAGTGCGCCGACCACCCCATCCTCTGGGGCGTGGAGGAGACAAACTACCTGAAATTTTATCTCTTTCAGGTGGTTTGACCGGAGGCATTTTCCCGGCTTGAACGTTTCCAGTTCTGTCATACAGAAAGGGGATGCTTTCCATGACCATTCGAGACCGGGAGGAGGCCCTGTTCGCCCGCTGGAAATCCCAGCGTATGTACGCCTCCTTTGTGGAGGACGGCGTATTTGACGAGGCAATGTGGAACCGGCAGTCCCTGCACATCACCTTCGTGCTGAAGGACCCCCACTGGCCCGGCGGAACCGGGAAGCTGCGGGACAGCCTGCTGGTACACGACCCCCACCCCAACCACTGGCGGACCTGGAACAACATTGCCCGCTGGACCCAGGCCCTGCTGGACGGCGGAACGTATCAGGAGCGCTTTTCCCTGGAGGAACGCCGGGCCCAGCTCCGCCGGGTCAGCTGCCTGAACCTCAAGAAAGTGGGCGGCGGCCCCCGCGTCTCGGACCGCATCGTCCGGGATTTTGCCCGGAAGGACTGGAGCTATATCCGGGACCAGCTGCTGCTGTACACGCCGGACATCCTGGTCTGCTGCGGGCCGGTGGTGGGCCGGGCCCTGTCCCGGGACGTCTTCCCCAGGGCGGGCCTGCCGGTCCGGGACTGGGAGGAGGAAGACGGCTGGACCTGCTTTTACACCCGGTTCCCGGAAAAGCAGCGCCTGACGCCGGTGGTCTGCTTCCGGCACCCTCAGGGCAGGGCCTGCCGCGCCGTCTGGCGGACCTGGTTCCGGCAGATGCGGGAAGCCAGGGCCCTCCTCCTCCCCTCCCCTTAAGGCAGCAGGGGCGCTGCCTCCCGGAGAGCTTTCAGGTCCCCTGTGGCCCGGAGAAAGCGGACGGTACACATGGCGTCCGCAGAAAAGACCAGCAGACAGACGTAAGCCGCCTTCGCCGGAAGGGCCGCCGCAAACGCCGCTGCCGCTGGCTGCACCGCTGTCACCGCCACAGCCGCCAGCACCCCCCACGCAAGGGAGAAGGGCAGGCAGACCCGGCCTCCCAGATTCCCCGGCAGATGGGAGTAATCCCAGAAACGGACGCCCAGCACAGCCTCGCAGGCCCAATGCCAGCCGTATTCCACCGCCGTGGCCGCCAGGCCGCCGAACACCGCAATTCCCGTCCAATCCATGGGCGGCAGGGCCAAAACCGCCAGCATCCCCAGCCCGTACACCGGGCACAGGGGCAGCAGCAGCAGGCAGCGCCGCCGTTTCTCCTCCGCCCGGGTGACCAGGGCAAACGCCGTCTCCAGCACCCAGCCCAGGAAACTGTAAATCCAAAAATACCAAAGCCATTGCGTCATGCAGACACCTCCTGCCTCAGTGTCTCCCAAAGGCAGAATGGTATTCTGCTCATTTCCCTTGCGCAGCCGGTTTTCCCGTGGTATAATTCTCCTGTCGAAACAGGGGGATTCACGTCCCCCGGAAAACAGAAGGAGGATACACAAATGGATACCTGGGAAAGCCTGCGGAGCGCCTGCCTTGCGTGTAAAGCCTGTCCCCTTGCGGAGCACCGGAATCACGTGGTTTTCGGCGACGGCGCGGAGGATGCGGAGATTCTTCTCATTGGCGAGGGCCCCGGGCAGAACGAAGACGAACAGGGACTCCCCTTCGTGGGCCGGGCGGGGAAGCTGCTGGATGATATGCTGGAAATGGTAAACCTGGACCGGAGCAAGGTTTATATTGCCAACATGGTCAAGTGCCGTCCGCCCCAGAACCGAGACCCTTTGGATACTGAACAGGATGCCTGCCGTCACTGGCTCCAGCGGCAGACCGCCCTGCTGAAGCCGAAAATTGTCATTTGTTTGGGGAGGATTGCCGCCAAGTCCATCATCAAAAACAATTTCCGCATCACCGCCGAACACGGCCAATGGTTCCAGAAGGACGGCGTGCAGATGATGGCCCTCTTCCATCCGGCGGCCCTGCTGCGAGACCCCCGCAAGCGCCCGGAGACTTTCGAGGACCTGAAGCGCATCCAAGCTATGGCCCGGGAACTCTGTACCCACACAGACATCTAAAAACCGCGAAAAATCCACGGCTGTCAAGGAAACTATCTTGACAGCTGTGGGTCCTTTCTTCCCCCGGCGGAAACGCTTATTTTGCCGGGGCCTTACCATCACTCCCGAAATTTCTTCTTTCCAGGGAGAACAGGAGGACTCCGTATTATGAAACAGCCGCCCGCCTTTCCGCCCCGAACCCGGGATTTGACACGAATCGCCCTGTTTGTGGCGCTGATGGCCGCATGCGCCTGGATTACCGTCCCCCTGCCCGCGCCGCTTGAGCCCTTTACCATGCAGACCTTTGCCGTCTTCGCGGCGCTATTGGTGCTGGGCGGCCGGAGGGGAACCGCCGCCGTGACGGCATACCTGCTGCTGGGCGCTGCCGGAGCGCCAGTGTTCAGCGGCTTTCGGGGCGGAGCCGCCGTGCTGCTGGGGGTTACCGGCGGCTATCTTCTGGGCTTTCTCGTCCAGGCGCTTCTCTATTGGCTTCTGACCGCCCAATTTGGAAAGCCCGCGCAGCTGACCGCCAGCCTGCTTGGTCTGGCTGTGTGCTACGCCTTCGGCACCGCCTGGTTCCTGTTCGTTTACGCCCGGGACGGCACGCCCATAGGACTGGCGGCGGCACTGGGGTCCTGCGTGCTTCCCTTCCTTCTGCCGGACCTTTTGAAGCTTGCCCTGGCTCTGGTTCTGGCCAAGCGCCTGGGAACCTATCTCTCCAGCGGAACCGGCTGCTTTTTCCAAGTCGTTCGTCAACGAAATCCAAATCGACCTCTCGGCGTCGCTGCCCGTTTACATGCGTTT
>JAAWLO010000082.1 GCA_022797935.1 Oscillibacter sp.
TATGCCCGAGATGTACAGGCCCCCAATCTGAACATAACACCTGAAATCCTGTTTAACAATCCACCGTTGGATAATATGGCGCTGCTTGACCATAGGGCGGTGGCCTATGCAAAGGCAGATAGGCCCGCAGGTGCTCCACCGATGTCATCATCCATGTCTGCTCATTACTTCGAAACGTTGACATTAAGAGTAAGTCGGAACCGTGCGTTACAGATCGCTGCGCAGTGCTATATGGGAGAAGACAACGGACGAATTTTTTTGCGTACGCGTCATAGGGATAACAATGATTACGGTTATGCTCAGTGGCAAGCATGGCAAAGAATTGCTACCGCAGCACCTCCAAAACGGTTCGAGATACCCTATGCGGCCGGGTTTGGCAGATGGATATGGGACGGTTTGAACATAGAAAGTTATTACTGTAAAACACAGGAAAGTATCGTTATCGGATCGATCGCTTGTGAAAAGCCAGATAAAACAGATATTAAGTGTTGCGATCAAATTGCCGTGTTGCCTGTTGGATTTAGACCCAAAGACCACTTGTTTGTTCCCGGCATTTTTAGGGGTGTCGATCATTATTATAAGGGTTCAGGGGCTATGACCATTGGAGCAAACGGATTGATTCAGTGCCATTACAGCACGGATGGCTGTAACAAATTTGTGGCATCGTTTTGCTTTTTGGCGGAATAGCTCCCCCAAAGGGGGAGCTAAGAGCACTTCAACGTAGCCCTCCCTACCTCTCCCTTCGGGAGAGGTGGCACGGCGAAGCCGTGACGGAGAGGGCAAAATAAGGAGGAACAAGGATGAACAAAACAATGAACTACCAACTGAACCAGTGGGCGAAGACGGACCGGTGACGGCGAAGGCAGCCACTCCGTAGCCCACACCGGTAATGTCCTCGTGACTCCGGGCACGCCTCAAAAGCTTACCGATACGAGGCCAGGTCCATCCTCTCCACGGCCGGACCAAGGGAAAGGTAATCAATTTCCATATACATACTGGATATTTGGATCAATGCATCCAGATAGGGCGTTGCGATTCCCAGTTTTTTCCCCAGGCGGACATAGGGGACCAGACCGTAGGGCAGGTCTTCGCTGAGATAGCGGTGGTCCAGTGAGGTTGGTCCCTTGGTGACGGAGTAGGCCGCGGTGTTATGAAACACATCGTAGAGCGTGGGCTGAGGCTCAGGCCAAAACGAGTTGAGCATTTCCAGCGCGGTGGGGGCGCGGACGCCGCAGGCCTTTACCACCGCCACCCGCTCGGCGTCGCACTTCTCGATAAACCTGGCGACGCGGGGGGTGATACCGGTGCCAAAAAGCAAATAGTCCTCCCCATTTTCCATCCGCGTAAGATTGAACAAGGCAAGAGGGCCGTGTGAGATAGGGTTGGAGTTGTTTAAGGACGTCTCCAGAATATTGGAAGCTGCCTGAAACTGGGGAAACATGGGGGAGAGCAGGTCCAGAACAGCCTGGGTCCGGTCGGGACGGGTGCATGCGAGCAGGATGCTTTTTTTCACTGTTTTCAAATAGACCGCCTGGGGCGCCGGGGAGCTGCAGAGAATCAGCTGACCGTTGGTCTCCGCAATCCGGCAGCCCTTTTCTTCGGCCTCCCGGCCCAATTCCAGATCAAATTCCGCCGCGCCCCAGCAGCCGTTGGTTACCACAATGGCTTGGCCGGCCCTCAAAAGCCCTTTCAGAGCGGCGGCCAGTGGGCGGTGGCCGCCGGCTACGGTACATACCAGGATAACATCCGCGCCCCGGACAGCCTGGGCCAGGTCGCAGGTGACGGAAACAGAGAACCGCCCCTCCGCTGCGCCGGAGGCGGTGAGTCCCTCCTCCCGGATGGGGGAAAGACGGGCGGGATCGCGGTCATAGAGGATTACATCCTGATGGAGCTGGGATAACCATACGCTGTTTGCCTTTCCGGTGTTGCCTGCGCCGAGGATTGCGATCTGCATAAGGGATTCCTCCTTAAAATATAGGGTTATTTCATTACAGCACAAAGGAGCCTTTTTTGCAACCTTATAAGATTTTTTCGGACCGGAGATATTGTAGAGGGACACAAGAAATCAGGAGGAAAACCGGGCAAATTTTACAAAACAAAGCGCACAGAAAAACGCGGGGCCGCACCGGACAGGACGCGGAGAATCGGGCAGATTGATAAAATACACCCGGTTTTTTGGATAGTTTTCAGTAAGTCAAAGAGGTTATTCCGCGAAAATTGGGCATTGAGAGGGGAAAAAGGCATGTAGGCACAAGTAAACAGTTGTGGGGCACCCGGCTTTTCTGTTAGACAGAGTTGGGCACCCGGACTATGATAAGAATATGGCAGGGCGGGACGGCCGGAACCCGCCATGCAAGGCCGATTCGGGGCCGGATCCGGAGCTGGCCCCGGAAACAGGACAAGGCAGTACTACCGGAACAAGCTGCCTGTCAACACTGTATTGCAAGAGAGGGAAAACTTATGGAAACAAAGAAAAAGACGGGACTGCTGGAGCGCTTCCTGCACGGTGTGGAAGTGATGGGCAACAAGATCCCCAATCCCATGCTGCTGTTTATCTATCTGAGCATCGCGGTTATTGCCATTTCCGCAATCTGCGCAATTTTCCATGTCGCCGCGGTCAACCCGGTAACCGGTGAGACGGTAGAGGTTGTCAATCTGTTCAGCAAAGCCGGCTTTGTCAAAATGCTGACCACCTTCGTCACCAACTTCACCGGGACCTCCGCGTTGGGTCTGACCCTGACCTGTATGCTGGGCGTCGGCGTGGCCGAGGCCTCCGGCCTGTTCCACGTGGCGCTGCGCGGTCTGGCCCAAGCCAAGGGCTCCGATATGAAGGTGATCGGGATTTTTACCTTTGTGTGCGTCATGGCGGACTGCACCGGCGGCGCCGGTTTCGTAGTCATGCCGCCTCTGGGTGCCCTGATTTGGGCTGCCATGGGCCGCAACCCCATGGCCGGTATGCTGGCAGCCTACGCCTCCGTGTCCGGCGCTTTTGCCTCTAACCTGATGATTACCTCCATGGACGTGGTAAACATGGGCTATACCGAGGCGGCGGCGCAGCTGTTGATGCCGGAAATCGCCCTGAGTCCTTCGATGAACTGGTACTTCTCCGCCGTGTCGGTGGTGTTCCTGACATTCTTCTCGACCCTGGTCACCGTGAAGATCGTCGAGCCCCGCTTGGGCCGCTATCAGGGCAGCTATGTGGAAAAGGCGGAGGACCCCGGCCCTCTGGACAGCAAGGGGCTGAAGGCCGCTGTGATCGCCTTCTTCGTGTATGTCGCGGTCATCGTGGTGCTGTGCGTCACCGGCGTGCTGGCCGATGAAACCGGTTCTCTGCTCAACTCCGGCGCTCCGCTGATGAAAGGCATGACCGTACTGATTGCCCTGATGTTTGCCATTCCCGGTATCGCCTTTGGCTATGCCTCCGGCCGGTTCAAAAAGTTTGATGATGTGGCCGCGGCTATGACCTCCGCTATGGCTGGCATGGCGGGATACATTGCTCTGTTCTATTTCATTGCCCAGTTCCTGAAATATTTTGACTGGTCCAATCTCGGCCTCATTCTGGCCATAAACGGCGCCAATGCCCTGGAGGCCTCCGGCCTGCCCATCTGGGTTATTCTGATTCTGTTTGTCATCATGTGCTGCTTCCTGAATCTGCTGATTGGCTCTGCCTCCACCAAGTGGTCCCTGCTGTCCAGCGTGTTCGTGCCCATGTTTATGCTGATGGGCTACTCCCCCGCCCTGATCCAGATGGCTTATCGCATCGGCGACGCGGTCAGCAATCCCATCTGTCCCACCTTTGCCTATTTCGGTATGCTGCTGGCTCTGGCCCAGAAGTATGACAAAAAGGCGGGCTTCGGCACCCTGATGTCCAATATGATGCCCTATGTTATCGTCTATTTCCTGTTTATGGTAGTTGAGCTGCTGGCCTGGTTCTTCCTCGGCCTGCCTCTGGGACCGAACAGCTCGGTGTATTTTACCATTGCGTAAGCGCTTCCCTGAAAAAATAGTCGGAGGAATTAACGATGAATGTTTTGGATGAAAAACGATCCAGCCCGGAAGTGCGCCGCTATGTACAGCAGCGTATCCAGAAGATGCGCGCGGCCATGCAACGCAAGGGTGTGGACGTGACCATTATGACCCGGCCGGAGAACGTGTTCTATTTCAGCAATTTTAATCCCATCATCATCAGCCATGTCCCCTACTTCATCATTACCGGAGATGATGCCTTCCTGCTGGTGCACTGTATTCGCCACGACCATGCGGTCAATGAGGGCGCGGTGGACAAGGTGCTGTGCTATGGAAAATGGGGGGCCACCCAGGCCATCGCTATGGATTCCGTAGACGCCATGCGGGAGCTGCTGGGCGGCGGTGAGCTGACAGTGGGCGTGGAGGGCGACTACGCCAGCATGAACTTCCTGGAGCAACTGAGGAGCAAGCTGCAGGTAAAGGCGTTTATAGATATCTCCCAGGACGCCATCAACCTTCGGCTTATTAAGGACCCCCACGAGATCAAGATGTGCCGGATTTCCGGTGAGCTGGTGGACCTGGGCGTCACCCGCGCCATTGAGGCCCTGGAGAGCGGCGCCAGCGAGGCCCAGGCCGCCACCGAGGGACAGTATGCCATGCGCCGGCTCTGGCACGAGAAGTATCAGCAGTATGAGGTATCAGGCTTCTCCAACTCCGAGACGGCGGATATCGATACCTTTGTGGTCTGGTGCATGTCCAATGAGCGGCTCAACTACGGCTGCGACTGCCCCACCGGCTATGTACCTATGCCCGGTGATCTGACCATGCCCATGAGCTGGGCGCGGATTGGCGGCTACAATGTGGAAAATGAGCGTACTGTCATCGTCGGCTATGTCAACGAGGAGCGCACCCGCGCCTATGACGCCATGCTCCGGGCCAGGGATAACATTTTCCGCATGCTCCGCCCCGGCGCTATTTTCGAGGATCTGTATTTTACCGCCATGAAGGAGTATGAGGACGCCGGATTTGGCAGCATTCTTCCCGGACGCTGCGGACACGGCATGGGCCTGTCCACCCATGAGTTTCCCTCTGTGACCAAAGGAAATCAGGCGGCCCTGGAGCCCGGAATGATTCTTACGGTGGAGCCCGGCCTGATGAGCGCACAGCTGGGCGCGGTACGCAACAGCGACACTGTGCTGATTACGGAGAACGGATTTGAATTTTTGACCAATTCCCCTCGGGATAAAATCGTGATAAAAGGATAATAAAAAAGCCGGTCGCCCCCACGGGGAGCGGCCGGCTGAATCAAAAGGAAAGGAATTGCGGCGCCATGACAAAAAAAGAGCGTATTCAGGCGGTCATCCGGGGAGAAAAGCCGGATAAGCTGCCCTACTCCTTCTGGAGCCATATGCCGGGTACCGATCTGGACCCGGAGGCCATTGCCCAGAAGACCTATGAATTCTATAAAACCTATGATTTTGACTTTGTCAAGACCATGAATAACGGTATGTACGCCATCGAGGACTTTGGATGTACCGTGGATTACTCCGAAATTGTCAAGGGAGGCGTGGCCAAGGTCGTCAGCACTCCCATCGTCTGCGGGGAGGACTGGCGGAAGCTGCAAGTCTGCCCCTGTGACCAGGGCAGCAACGCCAGGGAGCTGCGACACCTGAAGCTGGTGCTGGAGAAGCTCCGGGGGGAGGAGGTCCCTGTAATCTTCACCATCTTCACCCCGATCACCATCGCGGATAAAATAAGCGGGGGAAAGCTGATTTCCTACATTGAGCAGGGCTATGGCGAGGCGGTGAAGCAGGCCCTTGAGGTAATCACACAGACCACCGAGCAGCTGGCTGCCGCCGCCATCGAGCTGGGCGCGGACGGGATCTTCCTGGCCTCTCAGATGAGTTCCTATGACAAATGTACCGGCCAGCAGTATTTGGAGTACGGAAAGCCCTATGACCTTTGGGTGCTGGAGGCGGCCGGCAAGGGCTGGATGAACACCATCCACTGCCACGGGAATAATATCATGTTCCCGATTCTAAAGGATTATCCGGTGCAGGTGTTCAACTGGCACGTGTGGGAGACCCTGCCCAGCCTGGATGAGGCATACGCCCTGACGGGCAAGTGCCTGATGGGCGGGCTGAACCGCACGGATATCACCCAGCGCAACCGGGGCGCCATTCAGCACCAGATCTTCCGCTGCTTCCAGCAGCTGGGCGGAATGCACCAGATCCTGACTCCGGGTTGTGTGATCCGGTACCCCCTGGACGAGGAGATGCTCTCCTTTATTGGAAAGACCCGGGATGAAATTGAAGCAGTATTTGCTCCGTAGAGATATCCGTATAGATTTCCCGCGCCAGGGAGATAAACTCCCTGGCCGCCCGGGTCAGGAATTTGTTTCGCGGACGGCATACAGAGATGTGGAAAGGGCGGATGCTGCTGCTGTCCAGTACAAAGACAGCCAGACGGTTCAGCCCCTCCTGGCTGAACAGCGGAGTGTTTCTGCGTCCGGAGAGCCGCTGGTTGGGTGAGAGAAAGGTCAGCGGAAGCACACAGGCGCCCAACCCCTCCATACACAGGGAGGCCTCTGTAATCAGATTGTGAGTGGACACGACGATGTTTGGCTTGATGCCGGCGTTTCGGCACAGAGTCTGAAACACTTGACCATTAAAGGTCTGGGGGTCCTGAGCCACAAAGGGCAGCGCGGCAAACCGCTCGACAGGCTGAGGACCGCCCCGCAGCTGCTCCATCTTCCGCCCCGGAAAATACTCTTTGAGCAGCTGGTTCGGGACCAGGATGACAAACTTTTCCTCGAACAGAGGAGTAGCCACAAGTTTTTCCATGTTTTCCGGCTGGTATCCGATGTAGAGGTCGACGGTACCGTCGTACAAGGGTTTTAACAGACCGGCGGTGCCGACTCCCTCTACCAGGTGCAGGGTAATCTGCGGAAACATCTGGTGAAAGGCGGATAAGAGCGGAGGGAGCATAATTGTGCCGCGGGTGACTGGAATGGCAATGGTCAATTCGCCCTGACGGAAGTTCTTGATATCCTGTACCTCCCGAGCATAGCCGTCTACCGAGTTAAAAATATCCCGGGCACAGCGCTGAAGGGCGCGGCCCGCGTCCGTCAGGGTTAAGGGAACGCCCCGGTCAAAGAGCTTGACTCCGTAGTAATCCTCCAGCTTGGCGATATGGTTGCTCAGCGCCTGCTGAGAAATAAACAGACGCTTGGCGGCCCGGGTGAAATTAAGCTCCTCCGCCGCAACGGAAAAGCAGTGCAGACCGGACAGACTGAACATGACGCACCTCCCAATAAAGCGCTTGTTGTATACTCTGTTATTATAAAAGATTCAGTTGTGGACAGCAAGACTATTTCGCGGATATCAGGTATATTTTTTGAAACAGGAGATCGTGAAGTATGGACAGAGAACTATATCAAAATCATTTGGAGCTGTTAAAGGAAGAGCTGGTGGTTGCTTTG
Organism: Oscillibacter sp.; assembly: GCA_022797935.1. Lineage (GTDB taxonomy): Bacteria > Bacillota > Clostridia > Oscillospirales > Oscillospiraceae > Oscillibacter. The sequence continues at coordinate 7,448 of JAAWLO010000082.1, forward strand.
GGGTGTACCGAGCCAATCGCCATCGCCTATGCCGCGGCCAGAGCCCGGCAGGTGCTGGGCGAAATGCCGGAGCACTGCACGGTACACTGCAGCGGCAACATTGTGAAAAACGTGATGGGCGTCACCGTCCCGAACTCCGGGGGCCTGCGCGGAATCGACGTAGCGGCCGTTTTGGGCATTGTGGGAGGCGACGCAGAGCGGGAATTGGCCGTGCTGGAGGGCATTACCGATTCGCACCGGGAGCAGGTGCGCCAGCTGCTCCAGGAGGGATTTTGTACCTGTAAGCTGATCGAAAACGTGGCCACCCTGTATATTGTGGTGGAACTGAACGCCGGCGCCCATACAGCCCTGGTGGAGATTCAGAATACCCACAAGAATATTACCCGCATGGAGAAGGACGGCGTCAGCGTAATGGAGCAGACTGTCTCAAGCTGCCAGCAGGAGGAAAAGACGTGCGACCGCTCCCTGCTGACGGTGGACAATGTGCTGGAATTTGCCGATGCTGTCAGCCTGGAGGAGATCGAGCCCATTATTACACCCCAAATCGAACATAACATGGCCATCTGCAAGGAAGGGCTGGAGCATCCGTACGGCGCCGAGGTGGGCCGTATCCTGCTGGATGGCAACAAGAGTCCTACTGTGGGCCTGCGGGCCAGGGCCTACGCGGCCGCAGGCTCCGACGCCAGAATGAACGGCTGTCCCATGCCCGTGGTCATCAATTCCGGGAGCGGAAATCAGGGAATAACCGTCAGCGTGCCGGTGGTCATCTATGCCGAGGACAGGAATTTGCCCCGGGAAAAGCTGCTGCGGGCCCTGGTGGTGGCCAACCTGATCTCGGTTCACCAGAAAAGCTATATCGGCAGCCTGTCCGCATACTGCGGAGTGGTCAGCGCGGCCTGCGGCGCGGCCTGCGGGATCTGTTATCTGCTGGATCACCCCAAAAGCGTGCTCTATGACACCATCACAAACACCATTGCCACAGTGGGAGGAATGGTCTGCGACGGGGCAAAATCCTCCTGCGCGGCCAAAATTTCCACCGCCCTGCAGACGGCTCTGCTGGGGATGAAGATGGGTGTGCATGACCGCTCCTTCCAGCCCGGAGAGGGCCTGGTCAAGGAGGACGTGGAGGAGACCATCAGTAATTTCGGGCGTATGGGCCGGGTCGGAATGAAATCTACCGACCATGAGATCCTGAATATTATGCTGGGGAATTGATCCCCGACCCTGAAATACCCAAAAAACAGTCCGGCCCCACTTGTCGATAAGTTCCGCCCATTTGCTCAAACGCAGTTTTTTCCATGATATATACCTCCGAAGTGTTGGATTTTCCGCAATTCAATTACATTCGGCTGGCTATAAAAATTGTGGGAGAGGTAACTTCTTTACGTTACCTCTCCCACAGGGCGCGGCCTATTTTGGAAGCATTGACACGCTTCATCGCCTTTGTATGCGGGATCGAGAGAAGGATACCCATAACGAGAAAGAAAACATACTGCGGATTCAGCGTCACATTCAAATACGCGATGTCTTTTCCGTATGGAACAAACATCCCCTTGATAAAATCGACTGCCGCACCCAGCGTATCCGCCCGGAAAAACACCCAGCCAATCATAATCACAAACAAGGAATAGATGTGCTGGAGGGCAACCGGCATCTTCTTCAAAACCTTTTCAAATCCCAGCCGCTCTGCAATCAAAAATACGGCGTAAAACAGTCCCCAAACAATAAAATTGAAGCTGGCTCCATGCCACAATCCGGTCAGGAAAAAGACAATCAGAAGATTCACATAGGTCCTTGCTTTCCCCTTTCTGCTGCCTCCAAGGGGGATATAGAGATAATCCCGGAACCATGTACTCAGCGAGATATGCCACCTGCGCCAGAATTCCTTGATCGACCTTGATATATATGGATAGTTGAAGTTCTCAAGAAAATCGAATCCAAACATCTTCCCCATGCCGATCGCCATATCGGAATATCCGCTGAAATCAAAATAAATCTGTAATGTATAGGCCAAAATGCCAACCCAATGCCCCCACAGTGAAGGATATTTTCCTGCAAAAACCGTATCCACCAGGGAGGAAAGCTGATCCGCAATCAGCACCTTTTTGGAAAACCCGATTGCAAAGCGGATCACCCCCGCGTGGAATTTTTCCCATGATGTGCCGCGCTGCGCGATCTGGTTTTTTACGTCAACATAGCGCACAATCGGCCCTGCGATCAGCTGCGGGAACAGGGAGATATAAAGCGCCAGATCCAGAATATTTTTCTGAACCTCCACCTCTTTCCGATAGACATCTATCACATAGGACATAATCTGAAAGGTGAAAAAGGAAATCCCGATCGGAAGCGCGATTTGGGGGATGGTCAGTGCTGCGCCTGTCACCCGGTTCAGGGTATCTACGCTGAAATTCAGATATTTGAAAATATACAGGATCCCCAGATTGTAGGCTACTGCAATGGTGAGGAGCAGCTTGCCCTGTTTGCGGAATTTGTCAAGGAGAATTCCGATCCAGTAGTTGACAAACACCGACAAAAGCATCAAAAAAATATTCTTGGGCTCTCCCCATGCATAAAATGCGAGCGAAGCCACTAACAGTACCAGATTCCTGTATCTGTCCTTTGCAAAATAATACAGGAATAAAAGGAGCGGGAGAAACTGAAACAGAAAGACTGAAGAAGAAAATACCATCAGCGCGCCCTCCCCGCATACATCAGCTGGATTGCCAGATCCCTGCTGTCATCGTTAATTCCTTTTTCCTTTGGAATGAAGGACTTGCTGCAATAGATTTCGATGTCATACCGGTCTTCGTCGCCGATCCCAGACAGTTCCTCCGCTGTAATAAAGAGCGACCCGGACCACGCCTCATAAAAATCTTTTTGCAGCAGCCTTTTTCCGTTTACAAAGACTTCTACTGTGTCCGGCGTTCCGTCCCCTTCAAACAAATGAGGGGAAATCCCTATTTGAAGCTCCAGTCCAGACATCTTTATCATTTCACTTTTCAGCCGAATCTCCGTGTAATCCTTTGCCCATACAAATTTATGCTTTTCTCCTTTGGTCCAAACCCCATTGAACGGATTGATCTCCCATGCTTCTTTAGAAGCACAATTTAAGTTTTCTACATAATTTCTACTGCTTTTCTGCGGCTCATAAGTATCCAAAAAGTCAATTAAACAGTCGACGAGACCGTAAGCATAGTTTTGCAAAGTCGGTTCTGTTGCTTCGAGCACCACAACATCAATATTATCCAGGCAGATTGAAAAATCAAAATCTTCCCATGAGCCAAGCTTTGTCGTTTTCCCTTTCTCATCCGTAATATATTGTGCTCTGTTGGCATACCAAACCATTTCATATGGATACAACCCCCGAATATCTCCCACGATTCCCTGTCCAAAGGAATCACCGTGAACCAGAATCTTTATTTTTTCATACTCTTCCGGATGCTCTCCGTTGACTGTGTATTCGTAATAGGTGCCCTGCGGCTCTCCCCACACATTTAATAAATCATATACATCACTATCTCTCCCGTATGGCTTTGAAGATTGGTGAACCTCACCCAGCAGGATGTTTCTATAGTTTTTACCCGTTATTTCAGACAGCTCTCTGATAATCCGAGCACTTGTCTCCTGCTCAAAGGTTCTCGACCAATGAATCCCTGTCGTATAAAAAGCTGGATATTGCAGAGCGTCTTTTCGATCCCGACAGATCAGATGCGGTATATTTGTCTCTGCAATCAACTGCGAAAAATAGGGAACGGACGTAATTGCGTCTTCATCCGATATTGCTTTGTATTTCTTTGGGATATTTTCCGGATAAAAATTTGCCTTACTTGGCGCGATATACACATAAAGGTGCTTATCAAAACGCTGCAGCTTCTCCTGGAGTATCTGGAGTTTTTTTACATAATCCTGCATTTCCTTTTGATGTTCTTCCTTGGAGTAATCTGCGGCCCCATTAATACACAGTTCTGTATCTATATATCCCTGATCAAAAATGTCCTTGTTATTTCCTATTGTTCTGTTCCCGAGATTAAAGCAATGATAACGGATTGTTGCATAGGTCTTTGTGATAACTCCTCTTGGTTTAAAGCTCGCTTCATACCATTTTGTAAAATTTTTCTGGAACTCTCCTTTCAGGAAAGAGCCAGCGGAAAATGCCGGTTTTTCTGTGCTGTCCGTGAATCCTTTCAGAGGTACATCGCAGGCCCATGCACCAGCTTTTGAAACAAGCCCCAGCACGAACGGCAGATACAGTACTGTCAGAAACAGCACAATTACCATCTTTTTTAATTTCATTCGGTTTTTAACCCTCCTAAAAACACTCTATACAAGATCAAGAGGATTCGCTCAAAGCTGTTTATGCTTATGTTCCCAAGACATAAGCATAAACAGAGGACGTCCTCTGT
>JAAWLO010000083.1 GCA_022797935.1 Oscillibacter sp.
GTTCTTCGGGTCGAACTTCATGACCTCCCCGTACAGCACCGCCATCAGGTCCGCCAGGTCCATGGACCCGCCCACGTGGCCAAAGCCCCGGCTGTGGATTACCTTCAGCGTCTCCAGCCGGATTTCCGCCGCCAGTTCCCGGCATTTCTTTACCGTCGCATCCGTCATTTGATTACCTCCTTACGCAAAAGCGAATTATACGTCTTTTTCCAGGTCTTCCGGATGGGGCATCAGCAGAATCTTGAAGCCCGTTTTCTCAATCGTCCGGCGGAAGCCCTCCTCCCACTCCGACAGCGGCAGCACCGCGCTGGCCAGGGGATCAATGCGGATGAGCTTCTTCTCCAGCAGCCGCAGGGCAATCAGCCAGGAGGTCCGCTCAGATGCGTAGCTGTTGGAGATGGTAATTTCTTTGTAAAGGGCCAAATCCATGTCGAAGGGAATGGGCTTGCCCGGGATGGCCACCTGCGTATACTGGCCGGTCTTCATCAGCGCGTCCAGGCAGAACTTAGCGGAGGCCGCCGCGCCGGAGCACTCGAAGGCCACCTGGACCCCCATGCCGCCGGTCAGGGCCTGAATGCGGGCCAGGGGATCGCCCTCGTCCACATAGACCGTCTCGAAGACGCCCAGGTCCTTTGCCATAGCGAAGCGCTCTTTGTCATTCTGCAGGCCCGTCATGATGACCACGCCGCCGTTGGCCATCACCACCTGGGCGGTCAGCTGGCCCATGACGCCGGCGCCCGCCACCAGCACGAAGTCTCCCGCCTTGATGGTGGTCCGCTCGCAGACGCTGCGGCATACGCAGGCCAGGGGCTCGCACAGCGCCGCCGTCTTCAGGGACACGCTGTCCGGCAGGCGGAAGGCGTGCTTGGCGGGAATGACCACGTACTCGGCGAAGCCGCCGTCGCAGCCGCTGCCTACGCTTTTGCGCTCCGGGCACAGCATCCGCAGGCCCTGGCGGCACCACTCGCATTCCTCACAGGTGTCCACTGCCGTCAGGGTGACGATCCGGTCCCCGGGGCGGAAGTCCGTCACGTTGGCCCCGGCCTCCGCCACTACGCCGGAGAACTCGTGACCGGTGATGATGGGCGGATTGCTGGGGTACTCGTCGTGCATCAGGTGGATGTCCGTGCCGCAGATGCCGCAGGCGAATACCTTCACCTTCAGGTCATCCGGGCCGGGAATGGGCTCCGGACGGTCCAGATAGGCCATGCAGTCCGGGCCCAGTTTCGTTTTCACTAACGCTTTCATGTGCGCCTCCAGTCAACGCAATAAAATGGAGGCGGGCAGAATGGCTCCATTCTGCCCGCCTGTGGTCGGGGGAATCAGCCGAAGAGCAGATTCGGCAGGAAGGTGGATACCGGCTCCACAAAGATGCACAGCAGCACCACAATGAACACCGCCGTCAGATACGGCATCAGATACCGCAGGGTATCCTTCAGTTTCACCTCGGCAATGCCAATGGTGATGAACAGCACGCCGCCCACGGGAGGCGTCACACCGGCATACACCAAGGTGATGACCATCACCAGCGCGAACTGGATGGGGTCGATTCCGTACTGCGCCACTACGGGCAGGAGAATCGGGGCCACAATGATGGTCGCGGCAATGGTCTCAATGAACATGCCCACGATCAGCAGGAAGATGACCAGCAGGATCATAATCATATACTTGTTGCTGGTAATGCTGGTCAGGAAGCCGATCACGGCCTGAGGCACCTTGGCGTAGGCCACCAGGAAGCTGAAGATAGCGGCGCCCGCCACAATCAGCAGGGACATAGCCGTCATGCCCGCAGCCTTCTGGAGAATCCGGGGCAGGTCCGGCAGGGTGAACTCCCGGTAGACAAACATGCCAATAATAAAGGCATACACCACCGCAATAGCGCCGGCCTCCGTGGGGGTGAAGAAGCCGCCCACAATGCCGCCAATGATGATGAGAGGCATGATGATGGCCCACAGGGCCTCCCGGAAGGCCGCCCAGATCTCCCGAAGAGTGCTCTTTTTCTCGCCCTTGATGCCCAGCTTCTTGGCATAGAAGAAGGTGAGAACGGCTACGCTCAGGCCGATCAGCAGTCCGGGGATAACGCCCGCCATGAACAGCGCCGCAATGGACGTGTTGGTCAGGGAGCAGTAGATAATCATGGTCATGCTGGGGGGGATGATGGGCCCCAGGGAACCGGCGCAGGCCTGAATGACTGCCGCCAGACCGCCGGGATAGCCCTTCTTCTTCATGCCGGGAATCATCATGCTGCCCACGGCCGCCGTATCCGCCGCTGCGGAGCCGGAGATGCCGGCGAAGATCACGCTGGTCAGCACGTCCACCAGGCCCAGACCGCCGGTGATGTGGCCGATCAGGGCGGAGGAGAGGTTCACCAGCCGCTTGGACAGGCCGCCCTGCTCCATCAGCTCACCGGAGAGCATGAAGAAGGGGATGGCCATCAGGCTGAAGGAGTCCACGCCGGTGAAGAGCTTGTGGCCCACCAGCACCGGATCCACCGCGCCGCTGATGAACAGGGCGATGGCGGAGCCCAGGCCCATAGAGAAGGCAATGGGCACGCCCAGGAAGAGGAAGAGCACAAACAGGCCGAAGGAAAGTCCAAACATCGCCTCAGCCCTCCTTTTCACCGGCTACTGCCGGGGCATCCGCTTCCTTCATCTTGCGCAGGTAATAGCTGATCTGTTCGCAGAACATCAGCAGGCCGCCCACGGGAATGGCCAGCATGACCGCGCCCATGTTCAGCTTGACCACTGAGGACACCTGCACCCGGTTTACCCAGGCCAGGTTCGCCCCCAGGACCACCGCCATCACCAGGAAGGCGCAGGAGATGATATTCACCAGGGTGAACACGATTTTCCAGGCCTTCTTGGGCAGGGAGTCCAGGATGACATCAAAGGTAATGTTCATGCCGTTGCGGATGGTAATGGTTCCGCCCAGATAGATCAGCCACACGAAGGTGTACCGGGACAGTTCATCCGCGTAGGGAAAGCTGACCTTGATGATGCGGCACACCACCTGGACAAACACCACCACCACCAGCATGATGAACAGGAACGTCACTAAGACGTTGGTAATCTTCCGTGCTGCGTTCAGCATAGGCTTTACTCAGCCGCCGCCATGATGGCGTCGTACACGTCCTGAAGGTTGTTCTCGTCAATGAAGCTCTGGATGAAGGGCGCGCAGGCCTCCTCAAAGGGAGTGCGGTCCAGGTCGGTGATCTGAACGCCCTGAGCCTCCAGCTCGGCGAACTTCTCGTCGAACAGGTTCTCGGTGTACTCATAGAAATACTCCAGGGCCTCGGCGGCGGCCTCGTCGAAGGCGGCCTTCTGGGAGTCGGTGAGGGTCTGGTAAACCTGCTCGCTCATGTTCAGGGCGGTGAAGGTCATGACGTGCTGGGTGAGGACGTAGTTCTTGGCAACCTCATAGAACTTCTGGAGCACCATGTACTCGGCATGGCCTTCCAGGCCGTCAGCCACGCCGGTCTGCACGGCGGTGTAGGCCTCGCCGGAGGGGATGACGATGGGGTTCGCGCCAATGGCCTCAAAGGCGGCAATGGTCATGGGAGCCTCGGGGGTCCGCATCTTCAGGCCCTTAAAGTCCTCATAGGAGTCAATGCTCATGTCCTTGACGAAGGAGTTGCGGAAGTTCAGGCACTCCACCAGGATGGGGCGGATGCCGGCGGACGTCACCAGACGGTCCTTGATGGGGTCAATGATGTCGGAGGACGCGACCTTGATGGCGTGTTCCCGGCTCTTGAAGATGTACGGCATATCCAGGATGGCGCAGGCGGGGTCGTAGTTGGCCCACAGGGCGGTGTCGGACATGCCCAGGTCCAGGGTGCCCAGCTTCAGGGCCTCCAGGGCTTCCTTCTGGCCGTACAGCTGGCCGTTGGCATAGATGTCAATGACGATCTCGCCGTTGGTCTTCTGCTCCACCAGCTCGGCGAACTTGTTGAACAGGATGTCGTTGCTGTCGCCCTCGGTGCAGTGGTGGGAGAGCTTCAGAGTGCGGGACTGGACCTGGCCGTCACCGGAACCGGAATCACCGGAGCCGCTGGTCCCGGAGTCGCCGGAACCGCCGGAACCGCCAGAACCGCCGCAGGCGGCCAGCGTCAGGATTACCGCCGCACACATGGCGAGGCTCAGGATACGGGACAGTTTCTTTTTCATCTTCTTCGTTCCTCCTCAAAAATTTGGTTTCCGTGGTCTTAACAGTCTGTTAACACCGTTAACGGAATCTTAACATAATACCCTCCAATTATCTCTACACAGAACCATAGATTTTTAGTACAAAATCAACGAATTTCATTCTCCAGAAAATAAAAGTAGCACGATTTTGACTTTTGCGTCCAACGAGTCAAAATCGTGCTTCTCAAAAGGGCCTCACCGCTTCCCGTCCTCGCCAGAGCGTCCGGCCAGGGAACGGCGGTATTCGTTGGGGCCCATGCGGGTGTGCTTCTTGAAAACCCGGCTGAAATAGTTCTGGTCGTTGTAGCCCACCGCCTGCCCAATGGCCCCTATGGTCAGGTTTGGGTCCGCCAGCAGGGCAATGGCCTTTTCAATCCGCTTGTCCATCAGGTAATTGGTGAAGCTCAGGCCGGTTTCCTCCTTGAAGAGGCGGCCCAGATAGACGGGGTTGAAGCCGTATTGTCCGGCGAAATCGTTGAGGCTCCAGGGCTGTTCCAGGTGCTCCAGCACCTGCCCGCAGATGCTCTGGACCACATGGTGCTTCTTTTCCTGAGCCGGAAGCGGCTGATGCTCCGCGATTTCCCGGAGATAGTCGGCGCTGAAGCGGATGATATCCTGAATGCTGCCGGTGACGAAGATGTCCAGCATCTTCTGGCCAATAGCCTCCTCCCGGACCCGGGCGTTTTTCCGGACCACGGTGAGAATCTTGATGCCCTCCAGCATCAGGTCGTCAAAATTGTGCTGCTCCCAGTAGCGCATCAGGTACTGTTCCAGACACTCCACCGCCGTCTCCAGCTCCCTGTTCTCCACGCACGCGCTCAAAAGGTCCTCCACCGGCGGCTCCTTTCGGGGCTCCGGGGGACGGCTCAGCTGCGCGGCGGCGCTGCGGTAGGACTCCCCCGGGTTGTCGAAGAGGGAAACCGACTCCCCCACGGCAGCGGCGGCGATTCCCGGCGCCTGCCTGCGCAGGCTCTCCGCCAGGGCCCGCTCCTCCCGGTCCAGCGTCTCCTTGTCCGTAAAGCAGAACACCGCCGTCCGCCCCTGAAGGGGACAGAGGATATAGGGCAGTCCCGTCTCCTCCAGCACCGCCTTCCAGGCGCTTTCCGCCTCCTGCCCGGGCAGGGACCCGCCCCACTCCAGCAGCACGCAGAAGACCCGGTTTTCCGAAATGTCCAGCAGCTTTTTATAGGTCTCAATCTCCTGCCGTCCGCCTCCCAGCAGGATGCAGTTCCCCAAGGCCCGGCTGAACACCGATTGGGAGTCCCGGCCAATCCGCCGGATTTCCTTCTTTTTCCGGGCCCAGTCCAGGAAGCGGTCCACCGCCTCGTAAAACTCCTTGCGGATGGGTGGTTTGAGGATGAAATCGTTGACCTGGCAGCGGATGGCCTCCTTGGCGTACTCAAAATAGCTGTACGCCGTCAGCACCATGGTGTAGGGCCGGATGCCCCGGGCGTTCAGCTCCTCCACCAGATTCAGGCCGCTGACACCCGGCATATGGATGTCCACCATCAGCAGCTCCACCTGCCGCAGCTCCGGCATGGCCAGGGCCTGGGCGGCGTTTTCCGCCTCCAGGAGCTCAAACAGGCCGCCGTACTGCCGCTCCAGCAAAATCCGGATGACGCTCCGGTCCTTCGCCTCGTCGTCTACAATCAGCCCGAGAAATTTTTTCCCGCTCATGACGGCCTCCCACTCAGCGGATAGCGCAGCGTCACCACATTGATTTCCCCGTTTACCGCCGCGCAGTCCATCAAATCCTTCCGGTCATAAAAATACCGCATCCGGTCCCGCACATTTCCCAGGCCGATTCCCGTGCTCCGTCCGCTGTTGGGCAGGCTCTGCCCAGCGTAGAAGCACTGTATCTGCGCCTCGGAAATCACGCTGCCGTTGTTCTCCACCGTCACCACGGCGAACTTCCCCTCCGGGTCCGGGCGGCAGGCCACCCGCAGCCATCCTCCGGAGGCCATCTTCTCACAGCCGTGAATCACCGCGTTTTCCACAATGGGCTGAACGGTCATACCGGGAATGGGCACGTCCAGCAGGTCCTCGTCCAGGTCCATGACGAAGGAGATGCGGTCCCCAAAGCGCTGGCTCTGCAAAAAGAAGTAGTTTTCCACCATGCCCATCTCATCCCGGAGGGTCACGTTGGTCTTTGTGGCCCGCAGGGTGTAGCGCAGCATCTGGGAGACAGACTCCACAAGGCTCATGGTCTTCTCCGCGCCCTCCTCCAGGGCAGTGGCCGTGGTAGCCCCCAGGACGTTGAAGAGGAAATGGGGATTCACCTGGGACTGCAGCGCCAGGAACTGGGCCTCCTTCAAAAGGCGTTCCGCGTTCAGTTTCTCTTCCCGGGTCTCGATCAGGGAACTGAGGTCCCGCTTCATGCGGTTGACGGCGGCAGCCAGATAGTCAAACTCATCGTTCTTGACGGTTTCGATATCCGGGCACTGAAAATTTCCCTTGGAAATCTCCTGAACGCCGCCCACCAGACGCTGAATCGGGGCGTAAATCTGCTCGTGCAGCCCGGCGCAGAAGAGGACCGCCTCCAGCAGCAGCAGAATCAGCACCACCCCGGCGGTCCGGGTCAGGCTGGCAATACTCTGGGTCATCTGGGGGTAGACGGCGGAGGCGTAGTCCACCTCCAGCATCTGAATCCGGGTGAGGAGATAGCGCACATTACCGCAGCGTTCGCTGATCTGAAAGGGTCCGGGATACCGCCCGCTCTCCAGAAGCAGCAGCTGCCCGTCCATCTCCGCCAGACTCCTGCGGACGGCGCGCACCGCCAGAAGGCTGGCCGGGTCCTTGGAGACCTCCTCAATCCTGGTCAGAACTCCGTCCAGATTCCGCCGGGCCTCCCGGACCCGGTCAAAATCCGGCGCCTTCCGGGCCTCGGCATACCGCTCCGCCGAGGACTCCAGCTGCTCAATCAGCTTCTGGCCCTCCTCAAGAGACACGAAGTTCTGAAGCATGTCGTCATAATGCCGGGTGGTGGTGGCCAGCTGAAAGAGGCTGATGACGCCGAACACGGTCATGACGAAAATCACACACAGGCTGAAGGACATGATAAAACGCTTGACGCTGTTTTTCGCGCCCCATATCCGGTTTCTCATGGCTGTTCCATCACCTTTACCGCCAGCGTCTCCGCCGCCTCGTCGTACTGGACGCAGAAGGCGTCCTCCCCCGCCCGGATGCCCCGGCGCAGCGCTTCATAGCAGGCGCTGAACACGGAAAACCGCTCCACGCACCGCACCGGCAGCGCCGCCGGGTCGGGAAAGACGCACTGGCGCAGCTCTCCCCCGGCCGTCAGGAAGACCGCCGTCCGCTCCAGGTTTTCCGCCTCCTCCGCCAGGGTGCCCTGGCCGCTTCGCCGGGCAAAGTAGCGCACCAGCTGCACCAGGGTTCCGATTCCGACCTCCTGGGCCTCGGCGTCCCCCAGGAGGATGTCCCGGTGGAGCAGATTCAGCGCCTTCAGCGTGATTTCGTTGTCAAACTCACATTTCATTTTCACCCAGTATTCGGTCCATGTTGTCTTCCGTAATCAGCACAATGCCGGAGTCCACCGCCGGCGGCATAGGCGCGCCCTTGTCCAGCTCCACCAGATACCGCACCGCCAGAGAGGCGGCATAGATGTCGTTCTGGAGCACCAGCCCATTCAGCATGCCGCTGCGCAGCAGCTCCGCGCCCTCCCGCAAGCCGCCGTAGCCCACGGTATAGATGTTCAGCAGGTTGTGGGCGTTGGAAAGACAGGCCGTGACAACGTTGGTTACATCCCCGTTGTAGGAAAAGACCGCGTCGGGTTTTTCCGCGTCCAGCAGGCGGTAGATTTCGGTATACAGGCTGTAAGACGAGGCCTGGGGCTCGTTCAGCAGAGTGACGCTCTGCACCCGGTAGCCCTCGAAGGGGGTGTGAACCAGGTCGGCGATCTTCGTCTTCAGGGCCGGGATTTCCAGGGGCGGCGCCTCCTGGGCCTCCTCCGGCGGCAGGGTCTCCAGGGGGACCAGCAGGGCCGCTTCCGTGCAGAACTGGCCGCCGCTGTTCAGGTGGTCCACGATCAGCAGCCTGCCCGTACCGCCGGTGGCGCTGACGCAGCTCAGGGCGGCCATACGCTCCGAGTTGACGGCGGCCCCGATGTAGGTGGCAAACCGGGCGTTCTCCAGCCGCTGGGAAATCACCACCACGGGGATATTCGCCTCCGCGCAGGCATCCAAGGCGGCGGTGTACCCGTCTTTTTCCATGGGATAGAGCAGCACGCCGTCCGCGCCGCTGTCCACCGCGATCTGCAAAACCTTGTGCTGTTCGCTGGCGGTGGCGGTCTCATAGAGCTCCACAAAGGCTCCGTAGGTCCTCCCAGCCAGGTCCAGCTCCTGGCGGAGGCTGCCGCCGTCCGCGCTGCCGGTGTCGGGGACCACTGCCAGAATCCGGCACATCCCGCCCTCCAGGGCGCCGCCGGGGTCCATGCGGGAGATGGCATAGGTGCTGTGGAGCACCGCCGCCGCGTATCCGACGCAAAGAATCAGCAGGCCAAAAATCACCCGCTGCGCTCTTCGAATCATCTCTCGTCTCCCCCTTCCCCGGCTATTCCCCCTTCCAGAGTTCCGCCACCAGATCCTTCACGTAAGCTTCGTTGGCGTAGTCCAGCTCGCCGTTGTAGCATTCCAGCAAATCCGCCTCCACCGGACTGCGGGCGTGCTTTTTGGAAACGGCGCTTTTCAGCAGCCACATCATAAGCTTTTCCCGGGTGTTCAGGCCCTTGAACCGGATGGCCCCCAGAAAGTGGAAGGTCCGGATTCCCTCCAGCTCCTCCGGCGTCAGGTTGCGGCTCAGCATGGCCTGAAACGACGCCTCGTCTCCCGGCATGGTGAGGCCCACCGTATAGAGGATCAGCCGCCGTTCCTTCAGGGCGGCCAGGTGCTTTTTCACGAAGCGGAGACCCTGGATGACGCCGTTGTAAACCGCGCCGCCGTATACAACGGTATCGTAGCGCAGCAGCAGCTTGGCCGTCACCCGCTGCACGGGGTACAAATCGCCGTCTGTCTGCTGGGCAATCCACTGGGCATAACGCTTGGTAGTCCCGTATTTTCCGGCATAAATCACCAGTGTCAAAGAATCCTCCTCCCTTCCCGCAGCGGCCCGCCCCGGTTTTTCCTGCGGCGGCGCCTACCTGTCCGTGTTTTTGATGTTATTCATTATACCCCAACCCTCCCCCATTTTCAAGTGGCAACCCGCCTTCCAGCCGTCCGTCCCAGGCTTCCAGAGGCAAACATCCGCAAAAAACCGGCCTTCCGGCGAAAAACCGGCGCAGGCCCGCACAAAAGCGGACAGGCCGCGCTCACTCAGCATCTGAGCAAGCGCAGCCTGTTTTCCGAATTTCATATTAGGATTCGTCTCGTCCTGATCCGCATCTGCATCCCCGGACAATGCTTATCTCGGTACAGCACGGCCGCCGCAGGCCTCCGTTATAAGCGCGCTCTTCATACGGCAGCCGTTCCCGTCAGTCCTCAAAATACTTCACGATATGCTTCGCGACGGTGCAGACCTCCCCCTTGCCGTTGCGAATCTGAATGTCCACCACGGTTTTCATCCGCTCCTCGTCCTTGTCCGCAATGGTGTACTGCACGGTAATGGTGTCGCCTATCAGAATTGCCTTGAGAAACCGAATGTGGTCGTAACCGGCGGAAACGGCCCGCAGATTCTGGCGCTCCAGGGCCATGGAGGACGCGGCGGAAACAAAACCGATTCCCAGGGCCCCATGCACAATCCGCGTGCCATAGACCGAATCCTTCCTATAGGCCTCATTGACATGGTTGGGATGAAAGTCCCCCGTAATGCCCGCGAACAGATACACGTCGCTTTCGCTTATAGTCTTGCTGAAGGTAACGGTATCGCCGACATTCAGCTGAATCTTTGCCATACGCAGCGGCTCCTTTCCTTTTTCTCAAATGCAGGCCGCCTCAAAAGAACCGGCCGCCCTCCGGCCCACGGGGAAACCCACGGATGGACTTCATTCCTGCCGCCCGCATTCGCCGGGACGGCTCCGCCGCATCAGCAGCACCTTTGTGCCGGTCTGGCAAACCGTTCCATCCTGCTTGATGATCTCCACGGCCAGCTTCAGCACGCCCCGGTCCGGCTTGCTTCTGCTGTTCCGGATTTCGCTGACAACGGAGCGGCAGTGAATCGTATCCCCAAAGAAAACCGGCGCTTTGAACTGCCAGTCCTTCAGCCCCAAAAAAGCAATACAGGAGTCCCGCAGCAAGCCCAGCTGAAACAGCAGGCCATGGGAGACGGAGAGAAGCAGCAGGCCATGAACCAGCCGCTGTCCAAACTCCCCCTGTTCCATTCGCACCCGGTCAAAGTGATTGGGGTGCAGGTCTCCCGTCAGGCAGCCAAAGTTGACGACGTCCGCCTCCGTAATGGTTCTTGCCGGCGTCGTAAATTACTGCCCCAGTGTGTACTCATCCAGATAAACAGACATAACACAGTCCTCCCTTGTCCTTATTTTTTATTGTAAACAGTCTGATGGTCCTCTTCCCGCAATTCTAAAGTCCTTTCCCCTCCGGAATCCTTCGGACCGCCCACAAAGTTCTAAATACAGAACTAAGTTCGCAAAAATAGAAATACATTCATTTCCCGGGGCAGGCCGCTCTTAAAGCCCGGGGTTCGTGTCGAAACAGCATGCAGTTCAGCGGAACCCAATCCACTCTCCCGCCGGTACAGCCCGGCTTCCCGAGTTTGGAACAGGAAGCCGTCAATCCGCAGGCGGCGGCAGAAGGGGGGAGACCTGATCCAGATAGGCTTTCAGCACCTCTGTATAATGGAGCATCTCCTCCCGCTTCATTAGGATGGTGGGCGCTCCCATGCTGACGCCTGCCAGAAACGTTCCGTCACAGGCAAACAGCGGGCGGGCAACGCCCCGGCAGTTCTCCTCGCTCTCCTGGTCGTCCAGGGCGTATCCGCATTCTCGGACGCGGAGCAGTTCCTCCCACATGACCTCTTTGGAGGTAATGGTCTTTTCCGTAAACTTCTTGTATTCTATGCGCTCAAGAATCTTCTCCCGCACATCCGGCGGCTGCCACGCCAGCAGAACCTTGGCAGAAGCGCTGGTGTGCATGGACAGCGGCTCTCCCACCGCAGTCAGCTGCATGGTAAAAATCCGGCCGGGGAATTTTTCAATGCAGATAGCCGTTTGATCCGCCAGGATGGAAATGTGGAGCGTCATGCCCGTGTCTTCCGAGGCTTTCTGAATGTACGGCGTCACAATCTGCCGCCAGCCGGCATTTTTACCGTAAGCGCTTCCCAGTTCAAAGAGCTTATAGCCCAGAAAATAAGTCCCATATTGATTGGACGAAATGTAGTGCAGGCTCTCCAGTGTTTTCAGAATCTGGAAGGTACTGGACTTCGCGTATCCAAGTCCATTTTGAATCTGAGAAAAGGTCGCCGACTGATGGTCCTTGATAAACTGAAGGACCTCCGCCGCCTTCACAACAGATGAAACCGTGTAATCACGCATAACAAACCCCTGTACTTTTTTGAGTAAATTCGGAAACGAGTTTGTCTTTATAGCCAGCGCAGTTGAAAAGAATCCAAAGGATTCTTTT
>JAAWLO010000007.1 GCA_022797935.1 Oscillibacter sp.
TTTTCAAAACGTTTGAAAACGTTTTGAAAACTTATGATTGAAAACGAAAGGAACCCTTCCTGGGTTCCTCTCGTAACGCTCTTCCTTCCCGTCGGGGATCGTTTTTGCGGTTTTTCGACACTCTGAGGGGGGACCTTGTCCCCCCTTTCTACTCCCCTCGCATCCCCTGGTTTTCATCATTTTATGAAAAGGAGCGTTCACCATGTCTGAGCGTAACACGAAGCGTATCGTAGTGGCTCTGGGCGGCAACGCCCTGGGCAGCAACCTGCCCGAACAAATGGCGGCGGTGAAGCAGACCGCCCGGGCCATTGCCGACCTGATCGAAGGCGGCAACGAGGTGGTCATCGCCCACGGCAACGGCCCCCAGGTAGGCATGATCCAAAAGGCTATGGCGGAGCTCACCCGCTCGAACCCGGAAAAATACATCCCCTGCCCCCTCTCCGTCTGTGTGGCCATGAGCCAGGGTTACATTGGCTACGACCTCCAAAACGCTCTGCGGGAGGAGCTGCTGGACCGGGGCATCCAAAAGGGCGTGGCAACCGTCCTCACCCAGGTGGAGGTCGACGCCCAGGACCCCGCTTTCCAAAATCCCACCAAGCCCATCGGCGCCTTCATGACGGAGGAAGAAGCCAAGCGCATGGTCTCCGAACGGGGCTATGACGTGGTGGAAGATTCCGGCCGCGGCTGGCGGCGGGTCGTGGCGTCTCCCAAGCCCGTGTCCGTCATCGAGCTGGACACCATTCAGGCCTTGGTGGAGAGCGACCACATTGTTGTCGCCTGCGGCGGCGGCGGCATCCCCGTCTTCAAGACGGAGGGACATCATCTCAAGGGAGCCGCAGCGGTTATCGACAAGGACTTCGCCAGCGAGGTTCTGGCGGAGGAGCTGAATGCGGATGTGCTCATCATCCTCACGGCTGTGGAAAAGGTGGCCGTGAACTTCGGCAAGCCGGACCAAAGGTGGCTGGACAATCTGACCCCGGAAGAAGCCCGGAAGTACATGGACGAGGGTCAGTTTGCCCCCGGTTCCATGCTGCCCAAGGTTCAGGCAGCGGTGAAGTTTGCCGAGTCCCGCCCGGGCCGGAGAGCGCTTATCACTCTCCTGGAAAAGGCCAAGGACGGCATCGCCGGAGAGACCGGAACTACGATTTCTCTGTAAAATCCATCGGATAAAAAGGGCCGTCCCAGTGGGCGATCCTTTTATGCGCTGCCTCCATCAAAATCCTCGAACCTTCCGCAGCAGCATGGAACCCCGGCGTTGTCTGAGAGAGCTATGTGCTGTCTGCGAGAAAACAGCGGAAATCTTTTCGTCATTTTCTACTAGAAGCAGCTGGAGGGCAGCCGTTTCTTTCGTAAAATCATCCGGAAAAAGCCGCCCGCCGGATTTTTTTATTGCGCTTTACCCACGAGAAATGTATAATAACAAAACAAGACAGGCGCAAGCTTTTTCCGCATCGAAAAGGCCGGACGCCAGATAGCCGCTGGCGCGGCGGAGGGAAGCCCTATGCTGATGACCACCCTGCTCAACAGCATCCTGGTTCTGTACATTATTCTGGTTCTGGTACTGGTAGTTCTGCCAGCAGAAACGAATAGTGGGTTTGGTCATGCGCGAATCAAGGGCGCAATCAGGGAAGGCTTCCAGGCTGCGGCCCCGCAGCTGCCGAAAGCGTAAACTCTTGTAAGTCCGTGACCCAACCGGGGTTGCGGACTTCTTTGTTTCCCCGGCTGAGACGGACGAATCGGGCGAAAGGAGCACGGTACACTTATGGATATGACAGGCGCACAAATTCTATTAGAGGGCCTTGTGCGGGAAGGCACAGAGCGCATCTTCGGCTATGCCGGAGCCACCATCTGCCCCATTGCCGACGCCTTGCGGGATCACCCCGACCTGGATTACACCCTGGTCCGCACGGAACAGAATGCCGGGCACATGGCCTCCGGTTATGCGCGGGTCACCGGAAAAACCGGCGTCTGCCTGGTAACCTCCGGCCCTGGCGCGACCAACCTCATCACCGGCATCGCCACCGCTTATATGGATTCCATCCCTATGGTAGCCATCACCGGACAGGTCCCCTCCAACCTCATCGGCCGGGACATTTTCCAGGAGGTGGACATCACCGGCGCGGTGACCCCTTTCACAAAGCACTGCTATCTGGTGAAGGACGCCGTTCAGCTTCCCCAGGTGCTGAAAGAGGCCTTCCATATCGCCTCTACCGGCCGGCCCGGCCCGGTACTCATTGATATCCCCATTGACGTTCAGGAGCAGTTGGTGTCCGATGTGGTCTTTCCGGAGGAGGTACGCATCCGGGGCTACAACCCCAGTGTCCGGGGCAACGACAAGCAGATTGCCAACGTGGCCCTGGCCATCGGCGTGGCCCAGCGGCCCGTCATCTGCGCCGGCGGCGGCGTTTTCCTGGCCCACGCGGAGGAAGAACTGCGGACCTTTGCCGGGACGGCGGGCATTCCCGTCATTACGACCATGATGGGTCTCTCCCTCCTCCCCACGGAACACCCCCTGAACATGGGCATGATCGGCGCTCACGGCAACACCACTGCCAACAAGGCCCTGGCAAAATCGGATCTGCTTATCATGATCGGCACCCGCGTGGCAGACCGGGCCATCGTCTCCCCCGGCGAGATTCAAAAGCGAATGGCCAACATTCACATCGACGTGGACCCGGCGGAAATCGGCAAAAATATGCAGTCCACCCTGCCTTTGGTGGGAGACGCCAAGGTCATTCTCCGCCAGCTGATGGAAAAGGGCGTCCAGGCCCATTGTGACGAATGGCGGGAAAATCTCCAGGTCTACCGGAAGCAGAATTTAAGCCGGGGCTACCCCGTCAAAGAGGGCTGCGTCTTTCCGGGCCGCCTGCTGCGGCTGTTAGGGGAAAAGCTGGACACGGACGCCGCCATCTGCGCCGACGTGGGACAGAACCAAATCTGGGCCTGTAAGCATCTCCGCCTCCGGGGCGCACGGTTTCTCACCAGCGGCGGTCTGGGAACCATGGGCTATGCCATCCCCTGCGCCATCGGCGTGAAAACCGCCCAGCGGTCCCGGCAGGTGGTGGCGGTGTGCGGCGACGGTTCCTTCCAGATGTCCATGAATGAGCTGGCCGCTGTGAAGGCCCACGGCCTGGACCTGAAAATCGTCCTTCTGCGCAACGGCGTTCTGGGTCTGGTTCACCAGATTCAGGGGAAGGAACCCTACCACGGTCCCTTTGGCGTGAATCTGGAGGGAGACCCGGATTTTGCCGCCATCGCCGGAGCCTACGGCATCCCCTGCCTGCCCCTTTGGGAGGAGGATAAAGTGGAGGAGACGCTGGACCGCTTCTTAGCAGAGAAAGGTCCCTGCCTCCTTCTCGCCGAGGTCAGCCCCGCATGGAAAACTACGGATTAAGAGGGAGGAACCGCCATGAAGCAGACCATTTCCGTTCTGGTGGAAAACCGGGCCGGCGTGCTGAACCGAATCACCAGCCTCTTTTCCCGCCGGGCCTTCAACATTGATTCTCTGGCCGTGGGCGTCACCGATGACCCGTCCCTCTCCCGCATCACCATCATTGTGGATAACGGCAACAACGTGGTGGAGCAGGTGGAAAAGCAGCTGAACAAGCTGGTGGAAGTCATCAAGGTCCGCACATTGGAAGAGCACGCCATGATCGGCCGGGAACTGATGATTATCAAAGTCAGCGCCAACAAGAACAACCGGGAACACATCATGACCATCTGCAGCATCTGCGGCGCCAAGGCTGCGGATATCTCCCCTACTTCCATGACCCTGGAGATCTCCGACACACCGGACCGCCTGGATGTGTTTGAGGACATGATGCGGCCTTTCAACATTCTGGAGGTGGCTCGAACCGGCGTCATTGCCCTGCAAAAGGGCGGCGGAAAAATCTGAGCAAGCCCGCCGGTCAAGCGAAACCCCATATTTCACGGAAAAAGCGGAACCTGTTTCGTACCGCAGCAAGGGAGAGCGATTCTATGGACTACCGAAAATTTGGAAACACCCTCATCGCCCGCATTGACAAAGGCGAGGAAATTCTGGAACAGGTGATGGAAATTGCCTCCAGAGAGCACATCACTCTGGCCAGCGTTCAGGCCCTGGGCGCGATTGGCCAATTTACCGCGGGAGTCTTCCGGACAGAGGAAAAGCAGTATCAAGCCAATGAATTCACCGGCTGCTTTGAGATTGTCTCCCTGACGGGGACCCTCAGCACCATGGACGGCAAACCTTACTGTCACCTGCACATCAGTGCGGGGGATGAGAAGGGTCAGGTCTTTGGCGGACATCTGAACCGCGCCGTAGTCAGCGCCACCTGCGAGATGGTCATCCAGATCATAGACGGTCAGGTGGAGCGGCGGTTTGACGAGGAAATTGGATTGAATTTGTTCCATTTCCTGTAAGCCCGCCTGACACTATGGAGGAACTGCTGGCGTATGCCCTTTTGTCCTGCTCAGGATTTGACGGAGGCGAAGCCCGTTTTTGGACGCGGCTGAACCAGCTTTTTCTGGCGAACCCGGACAGCCGCCTGCTTCTGGAGTTGGAATGCGAAACGAACCTTTACCGGGCGTTGGCCGTACTCCGGACCCATATGGAAACGGAAGGGCTGGACCGTGCCCGCTTCGGCCGGGAGCTGATGCGCCTTTTAAGGACGCATTACGCCGTCTGCACGGACCTCCCGGAATTTGGGCGCAGGGCGCATTCCCTTTGGAACGGCCTTCCCGGCAGCCTGCAGCGCACAGACCCTTTCGAAGCTCTTCTCTGGGCCTGCGACCTGCTGTCCTTGGAAGGCGAGGCCCAGTGCCGGGCCTTTTGCGAAAGAATGTTTCGCTTCTATGACCACGAACACTAAGGAGGCTATTATGAGTTGTCTTGGCGGCTTTCGGGCCATCACCAAAGAAGCTCTGGACAAGCTGCGGGCCGTGCCCCGAGGGGACCGGGTCCCCGATTATCTGGACGAAATGGAGACGGTGGACGTCTTCGATGTGGATAAGTCCTGGGACGCCATGCACCGGGCGCTGACCGGAAGCAAGCTGGAATTTGGGAATACTCCCGCTCCTGGCTGCTGGGTCGTTCTGGGGGGTGAAGTCCTTCGGGGCGGCCGGGAGGGAGAGGAGGACTATCTCGTTGTCTGCAAGTCCCCCGAACAGGTCCGGCAGGTGGACCGGTTCCTTCGGGGCATGACGGAGGAAGCATTCCGAAAGCTCTACTTCGCCATCGACCCCGCAGCCTACAACTACCCGATGGACGAAGAGGATTTCGGATATACCTGGGAGTATTTGTCGGGTTCCCGCCCCTTCTGGCACAGCGCGGCGGAGAAGGGGCTTTGGGTCCTCTTCGACGTGGATCAGTGAACAAATACAGGTAAGAAAGCAGGAGACAATGTGAAAATCAGAGCCACAGCGGCCATTATGGAATGCCTTTTGGAGCAGGAGGTAGACACCGTCTTTGGCTATCCAGGCGGCACCATCCTCAACCTCTATGATGAGCTTTACCGTTACAAGGATAAAATTCACCACGTTCTCACCGCCCACGAACAGGGCGCGTCCCACGCCGCCGACGGCTACGCCCGCTCCACGGGAAAGGTGGGCGTATGCTTCGCCACCTCCGGCCCCGGCGCAACCAACCTCACCACCGGTATCGCCACCGCCTATCTGGATTCCTCCCCCGTGGTTTTCCTGACCTGCAACGTCACGGAGGAGACCTTGGGCAAGGATGCTTTCCAGGAGGTCGACATCACCGGCATCGCCATGCCCATCACCAAAGCCACCTTCCTGGTGCGGGACCCTCAGACCATCCCAGATGTGATGCGGCAGGCCTTCGCCGTGGCGGCCAACGGGCGGCCCGGACCGGTGCTCATTGACTTTTTGAAAAATGTCACCTTCCCCAGCGTGGAAATTGACTACGAATTCATCCCCTGGCAGGAGAACCGGACCTGCGCCGGCATGCGGGAACTGAACCGCAGCCATGAGCTGAAAAAGCCGGAGCCGAACCAAGAGGACGTCGATATCCTCCTGGACATGATCGCCCAGGCAGAGCGGCCCTTTGTCATCTGCGGCGGCGGCGTGGTGCTGGGACGGGCCGACCGGGAATTCAAGACCTTCGCCGAGCGTCTGGACGCTCCGGTGGCCATCAGTCTCATGGGCGGCGGCGGCTTCTCGGGAAGCCATCCCCTCACCACCGGCATGATTGGCATGCACGGGTCCAAAGCCTCCAACACCGCCTGCAACGAGTGCGACCTGCTCATCGCCGTGGGCTGCCGCTTCTCCGACCGGGTTGCCCTGAATCCCGCCACCTTTGCCAAGCAGGCGAAAATCGTTCACATCGACGTGGACCGGGCGGAAATCGACAAGAACGTGCTGACGGACCATCATATCATTGGGTCCGCCCGGCGGGTGCTGGCCAAGCTCAACGAAAAACTGCCCCAGTACGACCACAGCGCCTGGAAAGCGCAGATTCTGCCCCTCCGGGCCCCCTCCGTGGCGGAGGCCAGCGACCATCTGACCCCGCAGCAGATCCTGGAGACCATTCGGGTGCAGATGCCGGAGGACGCCATTGTAGCGACGGACGTAGGCCAGCACCAGATGTGGGCCATCAAATATCTCCACTTTCAGTATCCCGGCCAGATGCTCACCAGCGGCGGCTTCGGCACCATGGGCTTCGGCTTGGGCGCCGCGATCGGAGCGCAGACCGCTTTCCCAGACCGGCGCGTCTTCCATATCACCGGCGACGGCTGCTTCCGCATGAACTGCCACGAGCTGGCCACCGTGGAGCATTACGGCCTGCCTGTTATCACTGTGGTCTTCAACAACGGGACGCTCGGCATGGTCCGGCAGTGGCAGAGCCTGATCTATGGCAAACGCTACTCCGAGACCACCCTGGACCGGGGACCGGATTTCGTGAAGCTGGCAGAAGCTTACGGCATCCAGGGCTTCCGGGTGGAGACGCAGGCGGACATGGAAACCGCCCTGTCCCAGGCTCTGGCCAGCGGTCGGGCCGCCGTGATTGACTGCCGCCTGGATATTGACGAGATGGTCCGGCCCATGGTGGCCGCCGGGTCCGCGATTACGGATTTCCTGCTGAGCGAAGGAGGAGAGTCATGAGAAAGCAATGGGATACGGAAAAAAAGCTCTATACCCTCTGCATTCTGACGGAGGATACCCCCGGCATTCTCAGCCAGGTGGCCCGGCTGTTCTCCCGGAAAGGCTATAACATTGAGTCCATTGTCTCCGGCGCCACGGACCGGCCCCACACCGCCCGCATTTCCATTGAGCTGCTGGCGGACGAGCTGGTTGCCAATCAGCTGGCCACGCAGTGCCGCAGGCTTCTGGGCGTTCAGGCGGTGAAGATTTTTGACGAGGAAACCTGCATTCGCCGGGAAATTGCCCTCATCAAGGTCCGGGCGGCAGACCACGGAACCCGGGACGAGATCATCCAGATGACCAACATCTTCCGGGGGCACATCATCGACGTGGACCGGGAATCCCTGACGGTGTGGGTCTTCGGCTCCCAGAGCAAGAACGAGGCCCTGATTACCATGCTGGAGGACTTCGGCATTCTGGAAATCGCGAAAACCGGTACTATCGCCATCGAGAGAGGGCGTAGCACGATATATGACCAGAGCAAATTGAAGGAGGAATACGAATATGGCAAAAATGTATTATGAGAAGGACTGCGACCTGGGCAAGCTGGACGGAAAAAAAATCGGCATCATCGGGTACGGCTCCCAGGGCCATGCCCATGCCTTGAATCTGAAGGAATCCGGCTGTGACGTCTGCGTGGGCCTCCGCCCCGGCAGCAAAAACCAGGCCGCCGCCGAAAGCGCGGGTCTGAAGGTCATGAGCGTTCCGGAGACCGCCAAGTGGGCCGACATCATCATGATCCTCATCAACGACGAGGTGCAGGCCGACGTCTACAAAAAGGACATTGCCCCCAACCTGGAGGAGGGCAACATGCTGATGTTCGCCCACGGCTTCAACATTCACTTCAAGCAGATCGTTCCCCCCGCCGGCGTGGACGTGGCCATGATCGCCCCCAAGGGCCCCGGCCATACCGTCCGGTCCACCTATGTGGCGGGCAAGGGCGTGCCCTGCCTCATCGCCGTGGAGCAGAACGCCACCGGCAAGGCCTATGACCTGGCCCTGGCCTATGCGGCGGGCATCGGCGGCGCCCGGGGCGGCGTTATGGAAACCACTTTCCAGGATGAGACGGAGACGGACCTCTTCGGTGAACAGGCGGTTCTCTGCGGCGGCGTGGTCGAGCTGATGAAGATGGGATTTGAGACCCTTGTCGAGGCCGGTTATGCCCCGGAGAACGCCTACTTCGAGTGCATCCATGAGATGAAGCTCATCATCGACCTCATCAACAAGGGCGGCGTGGCCATGATGAACTACTCCATCTCCGACACCGCTGAGTACGGCGAGTACGTCTCCGGTCCCCGGATCCTCCCCTATGAGGAGACCAAGAAGAACATGAAAGCCGTTCTCACCGACATTCAGGACGGCGTTTTTGCCGGCAAGTGGATTGCCGAGAACAAGAACGGCCGTACCTTCTTCAATTCCAAGCGCCGTCAGCTGGCGGCCCACCAGATGGAAACCGTGGGCGCGGAACTGCGGAAGAACATGCTCTGGGGTGATGACACCGACCCCGATACCGCCTCCAACTGATTTTCCCCCTAAGAGCCGCCGCCTCCCCGGAGACGGCGGCTTTGCCTAGATTCGGCCAATGAAAGGACTGATTTCATGTACCGGGAACTCTCGCACCTCCTTCTTTTCAGCGACTTGGACGCAGACAGCATTCTGGTCCGCCTGGCGGACATCATCCGGGACTGGCAGCAGGGCCGCGGAGACAAAGACGCCCTCACCGCCCGGGTCCACGGGCAGGTCAAGCGCCTTCTGGATCTCTCCACGGTCTGCGGCTTTGACGAAAACCTCTGGCAGTGTTACCTCACCTGGGTCCTCATGACCAACGACAACTCGTTCACCCGCACCTGTGAGCGGGCAGGGGCCGGCAGCGGCAGCGTGAACCACTTTGCGGAAAGCGACTTTACCGTCTTCCACCGCCTTTTCCACTATGATTTCACCCCTCTGGAGCGGGACCTGGGCATCGATTGTCTGTCTGTGGTCTGCAACTACCGGGCCATTCCCAAGCGGGAGCGGACCTATAACCGGGATATCAGCCTCCAGGTGCGGACTCTGCGCTCCGCCCTGGACCGGGCCTCCGGCGGCCGGGAGATGTTCCGCCTGATGACGGATTACTACCGCCAGTACGGCTATGGCCTTTTTGCTATGAACCGGGCGTTCCGCATCCAGCGGCGGGACGGGGTGCTGGAATTCCTGCCCATCAGCAACGTGGACGGGGTGCGGCTGGAGGACCTGCTGGGCTACGAGCTCCAGAAACGGGAACTGCGCCGGAATACCGACGCCTTCCTGGCCGGGAAGCGCGCCAATAACGTCCTCCTCTACGGCGACGCCGGTACCGGTAAATCCACCAGCGTCAAGGCCCTCATCAACGAGTATTACGACCAGGGCCTGCGGATGATTGAGATCTACAAGCATCAATTCGGGGAGCTGTCCCACATTCTGGCAGAGATCAAGAACCGGAATTACCGCTTCATCATCTTCATTGACGACCTCTCCTTCGAGGAAAACGAGGTGGAATACAAGTTTCTCAAGGCGGTCATTGAAGGCGGCGTGGAGACCAGACCGGAAAATGTTCTCATTTATGCCACCTCCAACCGCCGCCACCTCATCCGGGAAACCTGGAATGACCGGCAGGACATGGAACATCACGGAGACATCCATCGCTCCGACACCATGGAGGAAAAGCTCTCCCTGGCAGCCCGGTTCGGCATCAGCATCAACTACAACGCCCCTACGCCCAAGGAGTTTCAGTCCATTGTGCTGGCTCTGGCGGACCGGCAGGGCATTACCCTGGATCGAACGGAGCTTCTGGCGCGGGCCAACACCTGGGAAGTCCGTCATGGCGGCTTTTCCGGCCGTACCGCCCAGCAGTTTATTCACTACCTGGAGTGCATGGACCAGGAGTGAAATGCCAGATTCCGCTTGCGCCCTGCCTTCTCCTTGTGGTATACTCTAGCCAAACTCTGCACATGGTAAAAACAGGCGTCCCCCCAGACCGGGAACGCAGGAAGGAAGGTCATCAGAATGGACAAGCAGTGGCTGCAAACCTATCGCGAAGAAATCGGCGCGTTCTCTGAGAAAATCCAGCAATTCCAACAGGGCGGCATAGAGAAAAAAGACTATAAGGGCTATTCCGGCGGCATGGGCAGCTATGCCCAGCGGGACCCGGCAAAGCACATGCTCCGTCTGCGGATGCCCGGCGGGCGTCTGACCCTGGAGCGGCTGGACTTTTTGGCAAAGACCCTGCAGACTTATCAGGTCCCGCGCGTGAAGCTCACCACTTGTGAAACGGTGCAACTCCACGACCTCCAGGCGGATCAGGTTCCCGCCATTATGGAGCAGGCCATTGACTGCGGCATCATCTGCCGGGGCGGCGGCGGCGACAATCCCCGGAATGTTATGTGCAGTCCCCTCTCCGGCGTACAGCCGGGCGAGTGCTTTGACGTGGTCCCCTATGCCGAGGCCGTGACGGCGTATCTCCTCTCCATCTGCCGGGATATCCACATGCCCCGGAAACTGAAAATCGCCTTCTGCAACGGCGTGGACGATTCGGTCCACAGCGCCTTCCGGGACATGGGCTTCCGGGCCCAGCCTGATGGAACCTTCGCCCTGCGTATTGCCGGCGGTTTGGGCGCCGCAGGCCACCGCATGGGGGTTCTGGTGGATGATGCGGTTCCGCCCAAGGACGTTCTGTATTACGTCCGCGCTATGGTGGACACCTTCTGCCAGCACGGCAACTACCAGAACCGGGCCAAGGCCCGCACCCGCTTCCTGCAGGAAACCTTGGGGCCCGATGGACTGAAAGACGCCTTCCTGCAGAATCTCTCCGCGCTCAAGGCCCAAGGCGGCCTGGAGCTTGCAAACCTGGAGGCTTCCGCAGACAGGAAGCAGGCAGATGGGGAGCTCTCCCATCCCCGGGCCATCGCTCAGAAGCAGGCCGGGCTCTATGCGGTGAAGTATCATCCAACCGGCGGCTGTCTGCCGGTGGAAAAACCCGCTCAGCTATACGCTCTGCTGAAGGACATCCCCCAGGCGGAGTGCCGGGTGGGAGCTGGTGAGACCTTATACGTCATCAACCTCACCGCCGCCGAGGCGGAACGGGTACTGGCTGCCACAGAGGACGGCGCCCGGACAGAATTCGAGTACAGCGTTGCCTGCATCGGCGCTGCCGTCTGCCAGCAGGGCGTCCGTGACAGCCAGAGCGTTCTTCAAACCGCAGTTCAGGCAGTCCGGGAGGCCAACATCCCCGATGGCGCCCTGCCCCGCATCCGCATCTCCGGCTGTCCCTCCAGCTGTGCCGCCCATGAGGCGGGAGCCATTGGCTTTCAGGGCGGCATCAAATCGGTGGATGGCAAGGCACAACCCGCCTTCAAGCTCTACCTGGGCGGCAGCGACGCCCTGGATGATGCCCGTTTCGGCGAGGCTGGGGCTATGATTCTGGAAAAGGATCTTCCCAACTTCCTGGTAGAGCTGGGCCGGGCGGCGGCGGAAACCGGATGGGACCAATGGTTCCCCACTCACGGCGACCAGCTGAAGGCCATTGTTGCCAAATATACCTGACGTCAAACCGGTCATCTGCATTGGTGAAAGCGCTTGACGCCGGCAGGCTTCCAAGACACAGCCATTGCCTTTTGCCCAAATCGAAGCATACGGGGAAATTCCGATTCCTGCCCAAAGAAAGCCGGACACGCAGTGCGTGTCCGGCTTTTTCAGGCCTCCGCCAGTCTGCCGCCGTAGCCGTAACGCCGGCGCTGCATGACCAGAAAGAGCCCCGTTATTGCCAAGGTCAGCAGTTCCGCCGCCGTTACCGCCAGCCAGATACCGTCCAAATCCAGAAAAACCGGCAGAATGAAGATGGCCGCCGTCTGGAAAAACAGCGTCCGCAGAAAGGCAATGGCCGCAGAAAGGCCGCCGTTGCTGAGAGCCGTAAAAAAAGCGGAGCCAAAGATGTTGAATCCCATGGCCAGGAAGGACAGGGCATACAGCCGGAATCCCCGCGTCGTGAGCGCCAGCAAATCCGCATCGTAGCCTACAAAAATTTGGGACAGCGGCCCTGCCAAGACTACAGCGGCGGCGGTAAGTCCCACACAGAACGCCAGCATCAACAGGAGACTCTTGCGGAAAAGGCTTTGCAGCTCCTTTTCATTCCCCGCGCCATAATGGTAGCTGATTACGGGACCCGCGCCGATGGAATACCCCATGAATACGCCTATAAAGATGAAATTTACATACATGATGACCCCGAAGGCCGCCACGCCGTCTTCGCCGATAACCCGCATGAGCTGGAAATTATACAGGATGCTGACCAAGGACGTGGACAGGCTGCTCATCATTTCGGAGGAACCGTTGGAGCAGGTCTGCACCAATATCCGGCCCTCCATATGCGTTTTGATCAAACGAAGCGGGGTCTTGT
The DNA here is from genome assembly GCA_022797935.1 of Oscillibacter sp. Lineage (GTDB taxonomy): Bacteria > Bacillota > Clostridia > Oscillospirales > Oscillospiraceae > Oscillibacter. The sequence goes on from JAAWLO010000007.1 coordinate 12,554, forward strand.
TGGGCAAAAGAAAATATACCAAGGGCACCACGCCGCCCACCAGAGAACTGGCAACAGTAGCTATGGCGGCCCCGGCCACCCCCCAGGACAGTACCCCCACCAGCAGCCAGTCCCCTACCATATTGGTCAGTCCCGCCGCCACCGTGAGACCCAGGCCCAATTTCGGCCGCTCCGCCGCTACCAGGAAGCTCTGGAACATATTCTGCAAAATGAAGGGCACCAAGGCAAAGGTGAGAATCCGTCCATAGAGAATTGCCTGGGCCAGCATCTCCCCTTCCGCTCCCAGCATGGCGCACAGGGGCTCCATAACAAGCTCCGCAATTCCCATCAGAATCAATCCGGCGATGATGCCGGTACAGATAATCAGGGTAAAATAGCGGTTGGCCCGGGGCAGATCACCCTCCCCCATGGTTCGGGCCACTACGGCGCTGCCGCCGGTACCCAGCATAAAGCCTATCGCTGCAAAAATCATCAGAGCCGGCATAATGAGGTTTACCGCCGCGAAAGCGGTCTTCCCCGCGAAGTTGGAGACGAAAACGCCGTCTACCACCCCATAAATCGAGGTAAAAATCAGCATAACAATGGTAGGGAAGGTGAAACGCAGCAGTTTCCTGTACGTAAAATGCTCGGACAAATGGATGTGCATAGAGATTTCCTTTCTCTGTTCAGCAGAAACCGCCGGGAATTCCGGTGGCGTTATGTTTTGGAAATGGAGTTTGCCTCCTCCTGGAAAAGGGAGAACCATTTTTGCGTTAAGGAAAGCATGGCGGTCAGTTCTGATTCTCCCATGCGTATAGAGGCAGCTTCTTCGGCGTTCTTGAGGGGGAGGACTTTTTTCTGAATGAGAGCCCGGCCCGCTTCCGTGAGATAGACCCGGACCTCCCGTCCCGGACTGGGCCGGAGAGACAAAAGCCCCTCTCCCGCCAGTTTCTGTACGGAGGAATGGACCGTCTGCTTGGTCAGGGAAAACTGACGGCAAATGTCCCGCTGGGTACACCCCTCCCCCAAATCCACCAGGGTCCACAGCACAAGCAGGGCGCTGTCGGAGAGCTTCTGCCGGACAGCCAGTTCATGATAGAATTCGTCAATCTGGTGCTGGAGACGGATGTAATCCTGAAACAGTTTATAAGCATCCATAGCTGGGCGTTCTCCTTTACAAGTACGAAATCGGACCGCAGGAAGATAATTGGCAGTATAGTCTGATTTCATACCAAAGTCAACCGTCATTTTGCACAGGAATTTATCGGTTTACTTGTGGGATATATAAAAAGGAGCCCGGAGTCCGGGCCCCTTGTTACCTTGTCGCGGAGATACAGAGGACGTGGCAGATGGAAGGGATGGACTCCCCTTGGAAGCTGGAAGTGGGGGACAACAGCGCCCCAGTCGGTGCAAAGACCATGTTCTTCCACCTTCCTTTTTGCATTCCGGAAAGAAGATAGCCGTTGAGCACCGAGGCGGAACAGCCGCAGCCCGAGCCGCCGGCGTGCATGTCCTGCCGCTCCCGGTCGTAGAGGAGGAGGCCGCAGTCCTGGAATTCCTCTCCCAGGTCTATCCCATCCCGGGAGAAAAAATCCCGGACAATGGCATGCCCCAAGGCCCCCAGGTCCCCCGTAACCACCAGGTCGTAATCCTGGGGCTTGGTTTTCGTATCCTGAAAGAAGGCGGAGAGGGTGTCATAAGCCGCCGGGGCCATAGCCGCACCCATGTTGTTGGCGTCGGCCACACCTTTGTCTACGATTTTTCCGCAGGTGACATGCGTGATATAGGGCCCTGGTCCTTCCGCAGCCAGAATGGTGCACCCGGCAGCCGTGGCGGTCCACTGAGCCGTGGGCGTCCGCTGGCTTCCATAGGGCACGGGCATCCGGTACTGCCGCTCTGCCGTGCAGAAGTGGGAAGACGTCAAGGCGGCCGCCTTTTCCGCAAAGCCCCCGTCAATGAGCATGGCCGCCAGGGACAGGGACTCTCCCATGGTGGAGCAGGCCCCGTAAAGTCCGTAGAAGGGCACGCCAAATTCCCGCAGGCCAAAGGAAGAGCCGATACACTGGTTCAGCAGATCGCCCGCCAAAATATAATCCAGGTCCCCGGGCTTCAGACGCCCCTGCTCCAGCGCCCGCTGAAGCACCTTTTTCTGCATGGCAGACTCCGCTTTTTCCCAGGTCTTTTCGCCGAAGAAGGTATCTTCGTTCAGCTCGTCAAAGTATCCCCTCAGAGGGCCTTCTCCCTCCATCTTTCCTCCGATATTGGCAAAGGAAATCACCGAGGGCGGATGCTCCAGGGCAATCGTCCGCCGTCCCAGCCGTTTGTTCTTCATAGTGCGCCTCCTTTTCTCCGTAGGGTCCCCGAAACCGGCTTCTTTATTCCCATCTTTTTGGCGTCCGCCGGAGGCGAATTTTGACGGCTCCGGTCTTGCGGTGAACACCCCGGTGTGCTATACTGAACCCATTCTTAATGAGGAGGAAAAACGTTGTGAAATATGAAATCAAGGGAGAACCCATGCCTGTCGTCATCTGCCAGCTGAACGCCGGAGAGACTATGATTACCGAAAAGGGCTCCATGGTATGGATGAGCCCCAATATGGAAATGCAGACATCCGCCGGGGGCATTGGGAAGGCCTTTGGACGGATGTTTTCCGGCGAGGCCATGTTTCAGAATTTCTATACTGCCAAAGGCGGTCCGGGTATGATTGCCTTCGCTTCCAGCTTTCCCGGAACCATTCGGGCCATCGAAATCACCCCCGACAAGCCCATTGTCGCCCAAAAATCCGCCTTCCTGGCCTCAGAACAGGGGGTGGAGCTGTCCGTGTTCTTCCAAAAGAAGATGGGGGCGGGCTTCTTCGGCGGCGAGGGATTCATCATGCAGAAGCTCTCCGGCCACGGCACCGCCTTCCTGGAGGTAGACGGCTCCGTGGTGGAATACGACCTGGGGCCGGGAGAACAGCTGGTGGTGGACACCGGAAACCTGGCTATGATGGACGCCACCTGCTCCCTTGACATTCAGTCCGTCAAAGGGGTGAAAAACGTCCTCTTCGGCGGAGAAGGCCTGTTCAATACCATTGTCACCGGCCCCGGACGGGTCGTGCTCCAAACCATGCCGCTCAGCACCTTTGCCGGAGCCATTGCCTCCGTAATTCCCTCCAAAGGCTGAGGGGAAGCCGCTTTTCCCATATCTGAAACCAAACAAGAGGTCTCCCTCGGCCAAACGGCCTGGGAGACCTCTTGTTTGATGTCTTACCGGTCTGACCAATCAGCCAGCACTGCCTGGACTACCCAGCGCCGGGCATAGCCGTTGCCGGTGCAGGTAGAGAGCGTCAGGAACCGGTCCTCCGGGCCGGGCTGAAGGCCGGTATCCAGCTGGCTGTGCTCCAAACCATAGGACACGAAGGCTGCCCGGTCCTCTTCCTCCGGAAAGTTCAGGTAATATACCTGGCTGCGGACCTCCGCCTCAAAGGCGGCGTAGATGTCGTACCGGGCAACGCCCTCCTCACAGACTATGTATACACTGGGATGGGCCTGCCAATAGTCTTGGCTCCGGTATTCCCGAAGACTGCCGAACATCGTTCCGTTCCGCATCCGGTGGCCATACACCAAAGTAGAGAAGTCCGAGAAATCCGGGCTGGATGTGGAGTCCAGAAAGACAGAACCCATGGAGTTCCGCTCCCCCTGCCAAGTGCGGTAGAGGTAATACTCATTGTCCGCCGCCTGGAGCACTGGATACGACACCGGCGTTCCCGGAATGGAAATCCAACCCTTTACGTCGGGATTTGCCGCCTGCAGGCTCTCCAGGTCCATCGACGCCAGCAAATCCGCATTCGATTCAGTCTGTCCCGGGTCCTCCCCCTCCGGACGGACGGTTTCCAGCGGCGGCAGATTCGCCAGCTCCGCCGCCTTGCTGTATTCGGCATTTCCCCGGGCGTACTCCACCTGTTTCCAGCCCACCACACCCAGGCAGACCGCCAGAGCCAGGGCCAGAATGGCCTTCAGTAAGGTCCTTTTCTTCACACGAGCTTCCTTCCTTCTTATCAATAGATTCCAGCACTGGTCAAAAGACCGTACTGGACCATTTTATCATAGTTTGTGTAATAAAGGAAGTACCCTCCGATATTATGCTGCACATCATCAATCCGAACGCGGTAACCATCATGACGGACCATGAATGTGTCCAAAATCCGGGCCGGATTGGCCATATACATGGCATACTCCGGGAAAAAGTAACCGTTCAGCTGGCGGTCCGCCCGGATGTAAACCGTCCGCAGGAAGCCGTCCAGGTCAAATCCCTGGGTGCTTCCGCCGTTGTCCATCATCCGGTCATAGACCTGGAAGGTGGCCATCAGCAGCTCCAGATACGTGTGATAGGTGGTGTCCCGCCGGGCAATCTCCTCCAGATTTTTCTGGGCGTTATTCAGAGCGAAGGCGTAGTAATCCGGATTGTCTGGAATGTATTTGGTAATCTCATTCATGCTGTAGGCCACCCAATGGTCTTTATACTGGGTATAATCCGCCCGGATAAAATGATCGATTGCAGACTTAGCCGCCTCCAGCCAGCGGTCCTCATTCGTGAGGCCATAGAGACGGCAGAGGGCAAAGGTGGCCTCTCCGTCATAGTAGACGGTGCGGAAATCCTCCTTCGGGGTGAAATCCCCATGCAGCACATGGCGGTATTCGCCGGTGTCCTGGTTCAGCATGGTGAGAATTCCCTCTCCCAAAGCCTTACAGACGGCCTCGTATTCCCGGTTCTGGAAGACGTCCATGTACTCCGTCAAGGCCACTACCGCCACACCGCAGCCGCCCAGCTTGATTTCGTCGCTTTTGGACTCGTAAAGATAGGCACGGCCCTGGCTGTCGTAACGGACATTTTCCAGCATAAACGCAATGGTCCGCCGGATGTTCTCCGCCAGAGCCTCATCGGGCGCCAGACGGTAGCGGCAGAGGAGGGACCAGAGGGTGCTGGCATGGCGGACAATGTTATAGTTTTCAATCTCATTGTCAAAACGGGGATACCAGCCGTAGATAAAAGACCCGTCCTCCTTCACCTGGCTTTCCAGGAAGGCAGAGGCGCTCAAAATGCGCTCTTTTACGTAATCCGCCCCAAGCAGAGCCACTTTCCGCCGCCCATAGTCCAGACCGCTGGCACTGAGCTCGTAAACGGTGTTATCCTCATCACAAAACCATCCGGCACACTGGAAGAGCGTATAGGCAGACGGCAGCGCCTCCAGCGGCGTCCGTCCCGCCTTTTCTAGATAGCGGTTCAAGGCCTTCAGGCTGACGCCGCCGTTTTCGTAGTCATAGATTTTCGCGCCATTGAGCTCGGCCTCCAGCAGGGCGGTGTCAAATCCGCTGTCGAAGGCCGCTCCATAGCGGAAGAACTCCTGTCGGGCCTGCCGTACGGACTGCGTGAGGCTCTCCTCCGGCACGGTCTCGGAGAGATAGACTACGTCCGCTTTCACCCAACGGGGTTCCGTCTCTCCGTCCTGCAGCGCCGCCGACGCCTTAGCCTCCGCGCTGTCCCAAGCCTCGTCCACGGTACTGCCGGTACCGGTGAAGACGCTGGCCCGGGCCGTCCCATCGCAGACGGAGAAAAATACGGCGTTGCCTGCCTCCCCGGCGGGGGCGCTGCCCAGCTCCAAGCGGACCCAGTCCGCCAGAGCGTACTCCCGCAGCAGCGCGGCTTTTTCCTGAAAGAGGGCGGCCTCCCGGGAACGAATACCGCCTCCCGCCGCCGCTGCAATGACTGCCGCCGCCAGAACCGCCAACAGCAGCAGGACAGCTCCTGCTTTTTTGCCCTTCATAGATGTTCCTCCTTACGGGGGAAAGCCGGGGCCCCGGTGGGCTCCGGCTCTCCGCTGGGGTAAATTAGATTTCCGTTTCTTTCTTCCGCTCCAGGGCGGTCAGGCAAAGCAGACCTGCGGCAGACAGGGTTAAAACCGCGTACCACAGGGCTGAGAGGTCGCCCGTCTTGGGAACGTTGGCCAGAGGCACCGGGTCCTCCGGCAGCTCCAATTCCTCGGGAATTTCCGCCAGGGGCACGGCTTCCTCAGGCAGCTCCTGCTCCATGGGCAGCTCTGCCAGCGGTACGGCAACCTCGGGGAGCTCCGCCAAAGGAACGAGTACGTCGGGGATGCCGGCGTCTTCGTCCGCATCTGCGTCGGCATCCGCGTCGGCGTCAGCATCCGCGTCAGCGTCGGCGTCCGCATCCGCATCCGCATCGGCATCCGCGTCAGCGTCGGCATCCGCATCCGCGTCAGCGTCGGCATCCGCATCCGCGTCAGCGTCAGCATCCGCGTCAGCATCCGCGTCAGCGTCAGCATCTGCGTCAGCATCCGCGTCGGCATCTGCGTCAGCGTCGGCATCCGCATCATCGTCGCCGTCGTTGTAGAAATAGTCCGTGCTCCAGTTTTCGCTCCACTTGACTTCGACTTCTTGCTGGATGTCCTCCGTTACCGTCTGCTGCGTGGAATACTTGGTGGTTGTGACCTTGTCAATGCGGTTGTAGTTGACATGCTCCTGCTTCGACTCCACGTCCATGGTCTTGTCGGTTTGCAGTTCAGCCGTGGCCTCAGTGACGGTAAAGTCCAAGCCAAAGCTTAGGTCCACATCACGATAGCCAGCTTCCACAGCAACAAAAGTTTGAGACGAGGTATATCCATTTTCCGCCTTCATGATGTAAGCATCTGCGCTGACCGTTTGCTTTCCTTTCAGAGTAACAGTTACTCTCTGCTTATTGGCCAGCTGCACATTTTTCATGGTCAGGGTATAAACGCCATTTTCGCAGGTAACCGTTCCCTTCCCATCAGCAAATGCCAAATTGCCTTGATCATCTGTGACAAGCCTGAACGTATCCTCTGCACCGCCACTCAGCACGATATTCAAGTTATCAGGATTGAGCTTGCTCTGCTTCAGGTCGATTTGGAAACTCACATCCGTATCGTACTTATCGCTGGGCTGGGTAGCTGTCCCGAGATTGTCCCTGACAGTAACAGTGGCACCCTTGATATCCTCAGCATTGATTATTGCGGTGTCCATACGGTTGCTGGTCTCTATCTTGTCCTGGTTCGCCGAGTTAGTCAAAAAATTGTAAATCCTGTTTGCAAGGTTTACTTTTTCGGCTCCTCCATTAACAGCATTATCAGCTGTATTCAAATGCTTGCCCGTTGCAAAAGGATCAGCAGATACTTGCTCACCATTCAGTCTTGTATCACTGTTGCCATATTTCCAAATAACAGCCTGAGTAATGGAAAGAGCCATACCCTCCGTTAATTGGTCAGTACCCTTAAATGAGAAACCACTTTCTTCCAAAAAGTTTTTGAAAGAGGCCAAGCTTCCAGGACCCTCAGCGCTTCCCCAATAGCCATTCACGGCCATTGTACGCACCATGTCAATCTTCGTCTGAGCCGAAACGAGAACATTTCCATTCGCATCTACAGTATCGACAAAATACCCGGATTCCTCCAGATTCGCCATACCATAGTTGGCTAGGTCTTGTGGCCCAACTACCAAGTCAGCGCAGTAGCCATAATGCGTTTTTCCAGTTTCTCTGTCTATCAGTTCAAACTGGTGGGCATAAACGTGCGACCAATCTTCCGGATGGTTATCAATTTTAACATAGAAGTCGCTTGTCAAGCCATCGTTACCAGTATACTGGAACTGATAGTTGTCATTCTTTCCAGGTTCGCGTATCGAACCATTACCCATGTCCCGCAGATCCGTGGTGGAATCCGTGGGCCGAGAATTATTAGCGCCGCCCAGGCTCGTCGTAGTCGTCTTACCATGTCCATCACCAGTCGTCACACCAGTCATGGTCACCGTGACGGTGCGGTCCGTGGTGTCCAGAACCGTCTCCGTAGTCTCGGTCGTGGTAGTGACCTCTGTGTTCGTGGTCTCCGACTTGTGAATCTCGTTCTCCAGTGTCGTGATGAACTCGGTCTCCTCCACCGTGGTGGTGGTGGTCGTGGTTCCGTAAGACGTGGATTCCCGGGCCTCCTCGGTCTTCGAGGATGTGCTGATTACCCGGCCATCGGCATCGGTAACCGTGGTAATGGTCTTGTAGCCAATCACATTGCCGGTGGCGTTGAGAAGGTCTTCCACGGTAACCGTCGTGGTCTCACCGGTCTCAGGGTTCCGAGTCTCGCTGGGTTCCGGCCGCTCCGGCAGAGTCAGCGTCGTATTGGACTGGGTGTGCTCCACCTTCGTCTCCGTTCCCACCTGGACGGTCTCACCCTCCACGTGGTCCTGGCCTTCCACAACCTTCTGGTCCGTAACGACATCGCCGTAAACCGTATTGGAAAGCTCCTTGGTCACGGTGGTAACCTTGGTCGTCTTCCAGCCGATCTGTTCGCCTTTTTCGTTATAGACAGGCTCTACGGTGGTGGTCACATCCGTACCTGTGACGGGGTCATAGGTATGGCTGGCGCCAGGACCAGGCTTGTTCTGCTCAAGAAGCGCATCCCGGTCCGTCACAGCGGTTTCCGTTTTGCTCTCGCCAACACCGACATTGACCGTGATTTCGTCCTTGTTGTTGGGATTGAGGTTCAAAGAGGATGATTCCGTGGACTCCTCTTTCTTGATGGAATCGGACCACTCTTCGCCCTTTTCCCATTCGCCCAGTTCCAGTTCCTGCTTGGTATTCTCCGGGTGTTCCACCATCTCGCCGGCGGTGGTATTGCTGCCCTGCGTAGTGGTCGTTTCCGACCCTTCACTGCTGCCGCTCTCGGTTACGGGACGGCCCTGGCTGTCGGTCTCGGTGGTGTTGGTGGTGCTTCCGCTGACTTCCACCTTGCTTACCGTGCCTTCGCCATCTCCCTCGCCGGACCACTCCGTCTTCTCGGTAACGACCGTGTTTCCAGCCTCATTCACCGTCTCTTCCGTGACAGAAGTCTGCGTACCCGTCACCGGGCCGTGAGAGCTTTCCCCTTCCCAGACCGCAGAATCAGCGCTGTCATGGCCGTCCTCACCGTCGCCGGTATCCGTATCACCGGTGTCATCGGTATCTACGTCATCCGCGCCGGTGTCCGGGTCGTCTGTACCGGCGTCCGCGCCGTCCGCGCCGGTATCTGCGCCGTCCGCATCCGCGCCGGTACCGTTCTCATCGGCATCGGCATTGGCATCGCCGGTGCTGCCGCTGCCGATGTCCGCGTCCGGCTCTTCATCCCGCGGTTCAAGGTCATTGCTGGACTCCGTGGAGTCCAGCACGTCAGCAGGGCTGCTGACGCCGTTCTCCTCCGCAAACACCGTCAGCTGCATCAGGCTCAGACACATGGCCAGAACCAAAAACAGCGACAGGCCGCGCCTGCCTAGCTTCCTTATTGCCTTCATTAAGTCATCTCCTTTTTTGCATCATTGCTCGGAGGCAAAAACTCCGGCGGCCGGGCTGGCATATCACCGGAATCACATTCCGCGTCGCCGCAGAAAACCGGCGAGTTAGCCCCCTGTTAGCTTTGCGTCCTGCCGTTTCCAGCAGTTTGCCATTGCAGCCCGGCGGACATAGCGTCCAAGCCCCCCGCAGGGGAGCCTGCGCCTTAGCTCCGTAGCTTTGCGTCCCATTGTTTCCAATGGTTTGCCCACATACCCTTTCAGCCGCTTCTCCGGCCCTTCCGCTGCAGCCGGTACCACTCTGCAGCGGGTATCCGCCATGTTGGACTCACCTGTTTCATAGGGCCTCCTTCCCGGCAGCGCCGCCACCGGCGGACCATTTAAATACATCTGACTTTTTCTACCGGACCTTCTTTTTGGGCGCAAAGAGCCGCAGGAACGGTCTGGGAAGACAGGTCCATGCGGCTTCTCTATTGCTATCGTATCATAAACCCAGACATTATACAATCATTTCTCTCATTTTATCTCCCAAAAATTTTCACTTCTTTTTGTGCAAAAAGTTAGAATCTTCTTCCTTTTCTCTTTGAAGCCATAGGTTTTTTCCAGCAAGCATCTTAATTTATACCAATTTACCCAACATTTATTTTTTGGAGAACTCTTCAGTTCTCCGCACTATTTCCCCCCTTTCTTTTTTATTAAGATAACCTGATTTCCCTCCTCTTCCCGCCGTTTATATGGAAATTCATACCATTGTATTGACCATCCGCCCAGTTTCCGCTATAATGAAATTCTAACCCTTGTTTCGACATTTTGCGATGAAAGGATACTGTCATGCCCTATCTTCGACTGCCCAAGCGCTTGTTCGCCGGTCTGCTGGCCGGTGCGCTTCTCCTTACTCCCACCGCCGCTTTCACTGACACCACCGGACATTGGGCCGAGACGTCCATTGACAAATGGAGCCAGAGCTACGGCGTCCTCCAGGGTTATGAAGACGGAACCTTCCGCCCCGATGACTCCATTACCAGGGGAGCCTTCGCCGGCATTCTGGACCGCTTCCTTCAGTTTCAGAACATCGCCCCGGCGGATACCTTCTCGGACACAGCGGGAACCTTCTGGGAGTCCTCTATCCTCAAGCTCAATGCTGCCGGGGTCTACCTGGGCAACAACAGCCAAGCCCAGCCCGGCGATTCCATCACCCGCCAGCAGGCCTTCTCCATGGTGGCACGGGCTTTCCAGCTGGCCGGAGACGCCAACGCCGCCCTCCCATACGGCGATGAAGGGGATGTGGCCTCCTACGCCCGTCCCTATCTGGCGGAGATGGCACGGCGCGGCTGGATTACCGACGCTCTGGAAAACCGGTTCCGTCCCACAGACCCCCTGACCCGGGGCGAGTTGGTGAACCTCCTCAACAACATGATTCAGGTTCTGGTACAAGAGAGCGGTCCTTACTCCAGCAGCGTAGAGGGAACCCTTCTGCTCAATGCTGCCGGAGGCGCTTCTCTGTCGGACATGACCGTCACCGGGGATTTGATTCTGGCGCCCGGCGTCGCCGGGGATGTCACTTTGACCAATGTCACCATTCAAGGAGAGCTGCGGAACTTCAGCTCCGTTACTCCCCAGGTTCTCACCGCTCCGCCTGCCGGGGAAAATCCTCCCATCATTCCGGCAGATCCTTCTGAAACCCAGCCGCCCCCTCAGCCCACGGAACCCACCGCCCCCGGTTCCAGCAGCGATGGCTTTGACTGGGGCATCCCCATTGTAACCCCCCTGGAGCCGGCGGACCCCTCCACGCCCACCACACCCTCTAATCCGGGACCCGGCATTCAGCCAAGCGAGGTCTATACCCCCGGCGTCACCACCGGCCAGTTTATCGACTATGACGGAAAGAAAATTCCCATTTATGCCGGAGTGGAGCCCCTTCAGCTTTCGCAGGGCGACTTCCACTGGGAGGGAACCCGGCTGGTCTACAACGGCGGAACCTTCCGCACCCGCTTCGGCATCGACGTCTCTGCCTACCAGAACCGGGCCAGCGAGAACAACACCATTGACTGGAACGCCGTCCGGGCGGACGGTGTGGAGTTTGCCATGGTCCGCATTGGCCTGCGGGGCTACTCCACAGGCGCCATCTCCGCCGACGCCTTCTATCAGCAAAACATTCAAGGCGCTATGGACGCGGGCATTGAGACCGGCGTGTACTTCTTCGCCCAAGCCATTACCGTGGAGGAGGCCATCGAAGAGGCGGATTTCGTCATTGAGCACCTTCGGGGCCTGAATATCAACGGTCCTGTGGCCTATGACTGGGAGATCAACGCCAAGAACTACCGGGCCTACGACACTGCTCCGGAAATGGCCACCGCCTGTGCCATCGCCTTCTGCAAGCGCATCCAGGAAGCAGGCTATACCCCCATGATCTACGGCGGACAAATGGTGAGCTACCTCAAGTACGACCGGGGTGCTATGGCTCCCTATCTCTACTGGTATCCCGAGTACAAGAGTGAGAGTTCGGAACGCCTCTATCCCACTACTTACTATCAAATGGATTACTGGCAGTTCTCCAGCAAATGCTCGATTGCCGGCATCAGCGGCAATGTAGACGCCAATATCCAGTTCATCCGTTACTAAATCAAACGGCGGCCCATGGAAAACTCCATGGGCCGCCGTCTTCTTCCCAATTGATTCGGGGTCCGGTTTCTGGTATACTGTCAGAAAATCATGGCAGGAGGATTGCCCTATGTCCCGTTCCAGGAAAGAGAAACCCCTTACCACCCCGCAGATGCTGGCACTTTTCCTTCTCATCGGACTTTTCATTCCCCTGACCGTCATCCTCTCCCTGGTCCCCTCCTCCTGGTACACCCTGGAGGGCTATGAGGATCTGGGCATTGTGGAATTCCAGGCCAGCGAAGTGCCTCTGCGTGTTCCCAGCCGTCACGGCGGCAAGGGGGACCGCTATGTGGTCTACCGCGCCCTGGATAACAGCGGCCTATCCTTCAAGCGCATATACTCCCGGCTGACTGCGGAGCGGAAAGTCGCAGAGGGTGAACGGATTTTCTGCCGGGTTCTCACCGTGCGGGAAAAACGGTTTTTCCTGCGGAAATGGGAGACTCAGTTCTTGGATCCAGAGGCGGATTCCGCAGCCCTCCAGGCGCACCTAGACCTCTGCCGGACCCTCTCCCGCACTACCCAGGTCTTCGGCGCCTGCTACATCGGCCTTTACGCCGCAGCCGCTCTGCGCCGCCGGAAGCTGAGGCAGGCGGAAGCGGTTACTTCCGTTTCACCGGATAGCAGACCTCGGTGACGAATTCGTCGGGGTTCCGGGTGTCGTGGGGGCTGACGTGGTAGATGAAAAACGCGCTGTCCGCCAGGGCCCAGCCGTTGTCCGCCGCCCAGGAGGCCACAGCCTCGTTCACCGCGTTGAACTGATCGTAGCTCCCCCGGAACGTGGCGGAGGCCGCCTGCACCGCCGGAACCGTCTTGAACTTCACGTGCTCCGTGTCGGGGTAGGTTCCCACCACGCTCTTCTGGATTTCCACATCTACATCCTGTTCCTTGAACTCACCGTCGTGATAAACTGCGGTACAGAGGGCCGGGTCCCCGTCCTGAATCTTCATCCGGGCGGTTTCCTGGCAATAAATGCTCCACAGGTCCCCCTCCCGGTCGTAAGAGGGGATGATCTGCCGCACACTGGCAACCTGCCGCTCCGGCAGGGTCTTGATGGTCACGTCATATTTCATAATCTCTTTGTCCTTTCTCAGCCGTTCCAGGGCCGTGTCCAGAAGCCGCAGCCGCCGCTCCGCCTCCTCCAAGACCTCTCTGGCCTCCGCCTGCTGGAGCAGCAGACAGCGCTCCAGCGCCCCAGGGTCATCATAGCAGCCCAGCACCTCCCGGACAGCGGCCAAGGGAAAGCCCATGTCCCGAAGGGCCCGGATGCGGTTGGCAATGGGAAGCTGGCGCTCGCTGTAGTAGCGGTAGCCGGTAAAGGGGTCGGTGGATACCGGGGTCAGAAGGCCGGCCTCGTCGTAGCGGCGCAGAGCGCGGATGCTGACTCTGGAAAGCCTGGAAAATTCGCCGATTTTCAGCATGTCAGGTTCCTCCACAACGTTGTGTCTCTTGAGCTCGGCAACAGCATAAGCCCTCCCTCCGGGGGAGAGTCAAGAGGAAATGCCATAAAGTTTTATCCGCCTTCAGAGCCCCATGGACAGGTACACCATATCCACCAGCTGCCGGCCCGCCTCGAAAATCGGGTGGTCATAGTGGTCTGTAAAAAAGTTCTTCACCCGATGGCTTTCCCGAAACCCGCAGGCTTCGTAAAACGGAATGGTCAGCGGGCTGTCCCCGGTGCCCACCAGAAGGCGGGTTCCCTTTCCCCGGCATTGCCGGATGACATGCTCCACCAGAATCCGCCCATAGCCCTGCCGCTGGCTCTCCGGCGCTGTGGCTAAATTTTTGATCTCAAATATGCCATCCATCTCCGCCGTCATGGCACAGACTGTCCGCAGAACTCCGCCGTCCCAAAGCGTATAGAGCACACTGCGGTCCAGATAGCGGCGAATCATACGCTCCTGCTCGTCTCCCAGCAGAAGGAGCGGCAGAAAAGCATCCTTATTTTCCAGTATTTCCCGGATTTCCATGGTTTCATCTCCCTTCGCACTTTGGCAAAAAACCGGGCAAACTAAAGCCCGGAGGTGGTTCATGTGTACGGTGTGGAATACCTCAGCCTGGAGGAACTGTTGGATCAGGACCCGTCGGCCTGTGAATTTTTCCAAACGCTGTCCCCCCGGATGAAGGCGATGCTGGAGGAGGATGAAAGCATCACCTCCTTCGCCCGCCTGCAATCTAAGACGGCCCAGATGCGAAGCGCCGGACTGCTGTAAAAAAGGCCCGCCTGGGGATTCCCAGGCGGGCCTTATTCTGCGGCAAAACCAGACGCTTAATTCCGCTTCAGCCGGAATTTCTTGGTCTCGGCCTCCAGATTGTGAACCTCTTCAAAGAGCTCCGAGCTCACAGCGGCAGACTCCTCGCTGCTGGCGGAGTTGGTCTGTACTACGGCGGAAATCTGGCCGATGCCCTCGGTAACCTGGGCAATGGATGTGGCTTCTCCCTCCACGGCTCCGGCAATGGTGCCAATGGTCGCATTGGACTGCATCACCAGCTCCAGCGTCTTCTTCAGCGTCTCCGAGACCTCGCCCACAATCCGGCTGCCCCGAGCCGTGGCCTGCACAGAATTCTCAATCAGGTCCTTGGTGGCCTTGGCGGCCTCATCCGAACGGGTCGCCAGGCTGCGCACCTCATCCGCCACCACGGCAAAGCCCTTGCCGGCGCTGCCTGCCCGGGCGGCCTCCACGGCCGCGTTCAGAGCCAGAATGTTGGTCTGGAAGGCAATATCCTCAATCGTGGCAATGATACGGCCAATCTGCTGCGAGGAGTTGGTGATGTCCGCCATAGCGGCTACCATCTGCTCCATCTGACTGCTGCTGACGGTGACCTGCTCTCCGGTAAGGCGGGCGTTCTCCTGGGCAGCAGCCGCATCCTTGACGTTGCGCTCCGCGCCCTTGGAGAGATCATCCAGCGTGGCATAGAGCTCCTCCACGGCGCTGGCCTGCTCCGTGGCTCCCTGAGCCAGCGCCTGGGCGCCGCTGGAGAGCTGTTCAGCGTGGCCGGACACGCGGCTCTGGGTATGGATAATGGTTCCCAGTGTGGCAGAGATGGTGCTGGTAAAGCTGTTCAGGGACTCCTCGATGGAACGGAAATCGCCGATGTAAGGCTGGGCAGTGGAGACGTCAAAATTCCCCTGGGACAGCTGGTCCATAATGTGGTTGATATCCTCCACATAGGTATGAATCAACCCCATGGACTTTTTCAGGGTCCGGGAAAGATCACCCAGCTCATCCTCGGAATTGTGATCCAAGTTCAAGTTCAGATGTCCCTCCTGAAGAGGAGAGGCCTGCTCGGTGATTTTGAGAATCGGCCGCACCACCTGCCGGAAGACATAGATCACCAGACTGGACAAACAGAACAGCGCCAGCAGCAAGCAGAGGAAGCAAACCAGCTGCGTGGTCAAAATGGTGGTGCGCATTTGCGTGGTGCTGGCCTCATTAAGCTGAGTGGCCCGGTTCACAACGCTGTCTAACTGGCTCACCAGATTCGTAATATTACCGAGAATCGTCTTCTGATAATAATCCTGCGCTCTGGCAGGGCTGCTCCCCAGCCAGTCCAGCACCGCTACAGCGGACTCGTGAATCTCCTTGTGCAGCGGCTCCAGCTGGCTCCGGAGGGCCAACACCTCCTGGTCGGTGGTTCCAGCCTCACCGTAAATCCACTGGCCCAGCGCGCAGGACGTCGGATCGGTGCTGCCGGTAAAATCCGCCTCGGCATAAAGGGCATTGCTCAAGTTGTTGGCCCAACGGTAGTGGGCCGTTTCCGCAGCCTGCGCCCGCTGAAGCAGCGTGTTATAAGACGCGTTCTCCCTGTGAATGGCCTGGATCCGCAAAATGTTCGCCGTGGTCACAAAGCTGAACAGAAACACCGAGGCCACTGCCGCCGCCATGCGGATCAAAACCTGTTTCTTGATGCTTTTACGCATAATCTTTATCCTCCCTTACCCAATCGCGGCCCCCGCAGCAAACACATACAGGCAGGCTACGCCGGTTCCCGCCATCCCTGGCCGGGGGCGGAATCCAATATGATTTCATTATAGCACATTCACCCAGGAATGCAAGAACAAACCGGAAGGGACGCCGAAATTTTCTTCCGGAAATTTTTCCCTTTTCACGGCTCCCGCGTCTTTTTCCAGAGAGCGCGAAAATCCGACTTTCCCAAAATTTCCGGTTTTTTCAATGTTGGGGCGGCCGCAGGCTCTCCTTCCGGCAAAGAGGGCGGCGTCTCCTCCGGCGGAAGCAGCGGGCCGTCCTGCTCCGGGTCCAACGCCGCCGTCAGCCCCTGCATGGTCTGCGTGACACCGCCGCACCGGGGACAGGTGCAAGTGCCGTACAGATAGGCCGCCAGATGCTCCAGCTCCCGGTCCCGAAGAACTTGGGTCAGCCGCCGCAGCAGCAGCCAGCCCTCCGGCAAGTCCTTTCCGCGCCGGGATACGGGAAGAAGCCGTTTTTGCCGCCGCCCCTCTGCCAGGGTGAGGTCCTCGTCCAGAAAACCACAGTGTCCGCACTGGACACAGCAGGCCTCCCAGTTATTCATAACCAGAGCAAAGGCCTCCCAAGGATTATTCCCCAAAAGCGCAAAGAGGGCCAGACAGATTTTCCGCCTCTCCGGCGGGTCCAGCTGCCGCAGAGCCAAGGAGCGCTTTTTCAAAAAATCCCCGCCCCGTTTTGCCAGACGGTCCCGGCTCTCCCGATAGTTCTCCGCCAGTTCCGCTCCGGGCTCCGGTCCCTTACGGTTTCCCGGCACATCCGCCGCCAGACAGCAGCCCAACCGGGAAAACATCTCCAGCTCCCAGGCAAAATCCCCGTTCCGCCGGTCCAGCAGCGTTTCCGCATAGGGCAGAACCAGACAGGCTGCCCCAAGGTAAAAATTCATCTGCTCCGACAGCTCCCCGCAGAGGTCCTCCAGCGCCTCCCGCCAGGGGCTCAGGTCCTCCGCCGCCCGCTGTTTCCGCCCGGCAGGCGGCGCAGGCAGGGACAGCAACATTTCCACTTTCTCCCGGACGCTGCCCCGGGCGGCAGGATACCGGTCCCACAGGTCGGATTGCAGGTCGGTCAGATACATAGACATTTCCTCCCAGCAGAAAAATAGATTCTCTAATATTCTAAAGGACCATACGCGGTTTTGCAAGACGAAACCCGCCTCGCAATCGCTCTTTATAAGACATGTCCGAAAAAAATCCCCTGTCAGAAGAGGCTTTTTCCGGCAGAATTGCCAAAACCTTCTGTCTTTCACTGGCGGACAGCAATCAGCGCATTCGTTTCTCAAAAAAGCAATTGTCCGCTTGCTGGAGACATTTTTCCATTCTTTCCGAAACCTTCCAGGCCGCCGCAGAAAAACCGGGAAATCTTTCTGTATAGAATTGACCTTGCAAAGCGGGGAAAAACAACGTAGAATAGCAGGTGATACTCGGGGCCGGAAAGCCCCTACTGACAGGAGGATGAAAAGAATGAAGAAATTTCTGGCAATGATTCTGACCCTTGCGCTGGCCCTGAGCCTGGCCGCCTGCGGCGGCGGTTCCGGCGGCTCCAGCGGCAGCGGCGACGCGCAGCAGAGCGGCGATTCCGGCAGCGCCGGCGGCGCCAAGACGCTCCGCATTGGCGTGTTCGAGCCCGCTTCCGGCGCTTCCGGCGCAGGCGGCAAGCAGGAAATGCTGGGTATGCAGTACGCCAACAAGGAGACCCCCACGGTGGACATCAACGGCGAGACGTATAACGTGGAACTGGTCTACGCCGACAACGCTTCCGAACCCGACAAGGCTCCTGCCGCCGCCAGCCAGCTGGTAAGCCAGGATGTCTCCGTGGTTCTGGGCACCTACGGCTCCGGCTCCGCCATTGCCGGCGGCCCCATCTTTGGTGATGCGGGTCTGGCCGCCATCGGCGTCACCTGCACCAACCCCAACGTCACCGCCGGCAACGATTATTATTTCCGCATCTGCTTCCTGGATCCCTTCCAGGGCACCGTTCTGGCCAACTTCGCCCAGGAGAAATTCTCCGCCAAGAAGGCCTACCTGCTGGGCGAGCTGGGCAACGACTACGACCAGGGCCTTCTGAACTACTTTGAGCAGGCCTTTGACGGCGAAGTTATCAAGGACTCCTTCCCCTCCAACACCTCCGACTTCTCCACCTACCTGAACAAAGCCGTGGCTGAGAACGCGGACGTTATCTTCTGCCCCGTCTCCATCGCCTACTCCACCCAGATCATCAGCCTGGCTGCCTCCATGGGCCTGGAGACCCCCATCCTGGGCTCCGACACCCTGGACAGCAACAAGGTCCTCGCTGCCGCCAACGGTTCCAATGTCAAGCTCTATGTCTCTACCTTCTATCAGGAGGGCGGCTCTCCGGAGTTTGACGACGGCATCAAGGCCTGGCTGAACTCTGACTCCACCGCCATGACCAACAACGGCGGCGACGACACCATCGCGGCGGTCACCGCCATGGGTTACGACGCCTACTACGTGGCCCTGGAGGCCCTGAAGGCCGCCGGTTCCCCCGATAAGGGCGCGGTCAAGGCCGCTCTGCCCGGCGTCACCTACACCGGCGTCTCCGGCGACATCGCCTTTGACGACATCGGCGACGCCATCCGCGACACCGCCTATATCAAGACCTCCGACAACGCCGCCGGAGCCTGGGTTCTGGAGACCGTCCAGACCATCAGCTAAACCGTTCAGCCGGACAGGAGGGGGGAATTCGTCCCCCCTCCCCCGCCGGGCGGCGGCAGCTTTTGAGGCTGTTTCGAAAGCGGCCGGTTTCGGCCTTTTTCGAGAAGGCCTCACGTTCCCCCCGCATCTCCAATCATTACAAAGACAAGGGAGGGTTTCCGCTTGCAATACGCCATCTCGATTCTGCTCTCCGGCATTTCCCTGGGCGGCCAGTACGCCCTGATCGCCATTGGCTACACCCTGGTCTACGGGATCCTGCGCCTGATTAACTTCGCCCACGGCGACGTGTTCATGGTGGCGGGCCTGCTGATGGTCTACCTCACCAGCTTCCTCACCGGCTTTCTGCCCCCGGCGGCCGTGATCCCCGTGGGCCTGCTGCTGGCTATGGTACTGACCGTAGCCCTGGGCTTCGTCATTGAACGGGCGGCTTACAAGCCCCTGCGCAGCGCGCCCCGGATGAGCGTCATGATCTCCGCCATCGGCGTGAGCTACCTGCTGCAAAATTTGGCGACCTACGCCACCGGCGGCCTGCCGCAGATGTACCCGGAACTGCCGGGCCTCTCCAGCATGGTCAGCATCGCCGGCGTGCCTACCAAATGGGTGACGGTGGTGACGCCGGTACTGGTTCTGATTCTGGTAGTCGCTCTGACACAGCTGATTCACCACACCAAAGTGGGCATGGCTATGCGCGCCGTATCCCGGGATTTTGAGACCGCGCAGCTCATGGGCATCAAAATCAACGCCGTCATTTCCGTCACGTTCGTCATCGGCTCTTTTCTGGCGGGCGTGGGCTCCGTGCTGTATTTCACCAACTACCCCTCCATCGTTCCCCTCTCCGGCTCCCTGCCGGGACTGCGGGCCTTCGTGGCGGCCGTGTTCGGGGGCATTGGTTCCATCCCCGGAGCTGTGGTAGGCGCCTTCATCATCGGCATCTCGGAGAGCGTCATCAAGGGTTCCAGCTGGAGCATTTTTTCGGACGCCTTCACCTTTGCGCTGCTCATCATCATCCTGGTGGTAAAGCCCACGGGCCTCTTCGGTGAAAAGGTCACCGACAAAGTGTAAGGGGGCGGGAACATGAACGGACAGACATCCAAGAAGCGGATCTGGTACACCGCGCTTGCCATTGCGGCCCTGCTGGCCCTGACGATTGTGCTGGAAAACGTGCTGGATCCCAACCGGAACATTATGGTGTTCACCTCCCTGAAGAAGGGCGCGGTTTACGCCTTGGTCGCGGTATCCATGAACCTCCTGAACGGCTTCACGGGCCTCTTTTCCTTGGGACAGGCGGGCTTCATGCTGCTGGGCGCTTACACCTACGCCATTCTCACCATCCCCGCCGCCAGCCGGGACGCCGTGTATTATATCTACAACGGTTCCGCCATCAACTTCTCCCTGCCGGAGCTCTTTGGCGGCGGCGCAGTGGGTCTGGTGCTGGGCGTTCTCGCCGCGCTGGTTCTCGCCGGCTGTGTGGCCGCCATTGTGGCGTGGCTCATCGGCCTTCCCGTGCTGCGGCTGAAAAGCGATTATCTGGCCATCGCCACTCTGGGCTTCGGCGAAATCATCCGGGCGGTGTTCCAGTGGGACACTCTGGGCCCCGTTACCAACGGCGCCAACGCCCTGAAAAACTTCCCTACTTTCACCAATTTCAACATCCAGAACGCCAATGGCGAAACGGTGCTGCGGCTGTCCACCTTTGTGGCCTTCCTGCTGTCTGGCATCTGCATTGCCATTGTCGTGCTGCTGATCAACTCCACCTATGGCCGGGCTTTTAAGGCCATCCGTGACGACGAGGTCGCCGCCGAGGCCATGGGCATCAATCTCTCCAAGCACAAGCGGCTGTCCTTTGTCATCAGCTCGTTCTTCGCCGGCGTGGGAGGCGGGCTCTTCGCCATGTATGCCAACCAGGCCCAAGCCCGGACCTTCACCACCGCCATGACTTACGAGATTCTGCTCATTGTGGTCATCGGCGGCATTGGCTCCGTCTCCGGCAGCTGCCTCGCAGCCTTTCTGTACGTGGCCGCCAGCGAGTGGTGGCTGCGGTTCCTGGACACGGAGACAGTCCTGGGCAACGGCTTCCAAGTGCCCCTGCTGCGCAACGGTTTCCGGATGGTGGTGTTCTCCATCGTCATCATGATCGTGGTGCTGTTCTTCCGCCGGGGCATTATGGGTGACAAGGAGCTGCCGGACCTTCTCGCCCGGCGGCCCCGGAGGAAGGAGGGGACGGAATGAGCAGCCATGTCCTGAATGTGGAAAATGTCACCATGCAGTTCGGCGGCGTGGTCGCCGTGGATAACTTGAACCTGGAAGTTCACGAGGGCGAAATCGTCGCCCTGATCGGCCCCAACGGCGCGGGCAAAACCACGGCGTTCAATGTCATCACCGGCGTCTATCAGCCCACCAATGGGGCTGTGAGCTTCCTTGGGCAGCGGATCATTGAAAACCATCCGCAGGGGAAAATGAAGGCTTCTTACAAGGGGGAGCACGCCGGGGAATATTCTCAGGTCCTGGCTCCCACTCCGGACAAAATCACCCGCATGGGCATGGCCCGGACCTTCCAGAACATCCGGCTGTGGAAGAGCCAGACGGTGTTTGACAATGTGCTCATCGCCAAGCACTGCCGTTCCACCAGCAACGTTTTTTCCGCCGCCTTCCGCCTGAATAAAAAGGAGGAAGCCCAGCAGCGGGAGACGGTGCTGGAGCTGCTGGAAACCGTGGGCCTTGCGGATGTAAAAGACGAATTGGCCACCTCCCTGCCCTACGGCAAACAGCGGCGGCTGGAAATCGCCCGGGCCCTGGCCGCAGAACCGAAGCTGCTGCTGCTGGATGAACCGGCGGCGGGCATGAACCCCCAGGAGACCGAGGAACTGACCGCTTTCATCAGCGAAATCCGGGACCGGTTCCACCTGACAGTCTTCCTGATTGAGCACCACATGAACCTGGTGATGAACATCTCCGAGCGGATTTACGTCCTGGACTTCGGCAAGCTCATCGCCCAGGGCAGCCCGGCGGATATCCAGAACGACAAGCGGGTCATTGAGGCCTATCTGGGGGTGAGCGAGGATGCTTAAAATCGAAAATCTTCACGTCAGCTACGGCGGCATCCAAGCCCTGCGGGGCATTTCCCTGGAGGTACCCGACGGCAAAATCGTCACCCTCATCGGCGCCAACGGCGCAGGCAAGTCCACAACCCTCCGCACCATTACCGGCCTCGTAAAAGCCTCCTCCGGCTCCATCCTGTGGAACGGCGAGGAGCTGCTGGGCAAGTCCATTGATAAGATTATCGGCGCAGGCATTGCCATGAGCCCCGAGGGCCGGCGGGTTTTTGCCGATATGTCCGTATTGGAGAACCTCCGCATCGGCGCCTATCTCCGCACGGACAAAGAGGGCATTGAGAAAGACATTCAGTGGGTCTACAGCCTCTTTCCCCGGCTGGAAGAGCGCAGCTGGCAGCTGGCAGGCACCCTCTCCGGCGGTGAGCAGCAGATGCTGGCCGTGGGCCGGGCTTTGATGTCCCGTCCGCAGCTGATGATGCTGGATGAGCCCTCCTTGGGGCTGGCGCCTCTGGTGGTGCAGGATATCTTCACCATCATTCAGGAGATCAACCGCCAGGGCGTGACGGTGCTTCTCATTGAGCAGAACGCCAACATGGCCCTGAAGACGGCGGATCTGGCCTATGTTCTGGAGACGGGAACCATCACCCTCTCCGGCACCGGCGCAGAACTGCTGGCCAATGAAAAGGTCCGGGACGCCTATCTGGGCAAAAACGGATAATTCTAGGGAATTTTGGAAGGGGAGCCCCGCAGGGGGCTTCCCTTTTTTGCACGGTGCACAAAAACAACGGTGAAGATTTATGCGGCCTGCGAATTGTCAAGGAAAAAATGTTATGATATATTGACGCTGCAGTCGAGAATACGTATTCCAGAGGGCAATTCTATGATTACCATGAGCGAAATTGCAAAACTGGCCCACGTCTCCCAATCCACGGTCTCCCGGGTTCTCAACGGAAGCCTGACCGTAGACCCGGTATTGCGGGAGCGGGTCTTAGCCTGCGCCCAGGAACATGATTATCAGTTCAACGCCCTGGCTCAAAGCCTTCAGGGCAGCAAAACCATGCTCCTGGGGGTGCTGGTCACGGACATTTCCAACGGCTTTTTCGCCGACTTGGCCAAGGCCATCGAGGGGGAGGCCAGGAAACAGGGCTACAGCATGATTCTCTTCAACAGCGACGGCGACTCCGAAAAGGAACAATTTTATCTGGACGTCACCAAGCGCTACCGGGTGGACGGCGTCATTGCTGTGCCCATCCTCCAGGACAATCTCTGCTGGCCCTCCTGCATTGACCGTCTGGACGTTCCGGCAGTGGCGGTGACCCGCCGGGTGGAAGGGCTGGACTCCGTCTATCTGGACCACTGGGAGGCCTCCGGATTGGTGGCCCAACGAATGCTGGAGCAAGGGTGCAAGCGCTTTCTATTTGTAGGTCAAAAGGATAGTTTAAACTATTCAGGCTTTCAGGCGGCTCTGTTGGAGCAAACGGTGCCGGAGGCGATCTGCTGCCTTTCCGGCTTGAAGGACAATGAACTGCGGGAGTCCTTACAGGCTTTTTTCCCTGCTTCCGGCCCCCGGACCGGTATCTTCGCCCATAACGATGTCTGTGCCCTGCGGGTTTTGAGCGCCCTGCGGGATGTGGGCGTTTCGGTGCCGGAAAGAGCCGTGCTGATTGGATTCGATGACACGTTCATGGGCCGCTACCTGCATCCGGCTCTGACCAGTGTCTCACAGCCCATTCCGGACATGGCCCGAGAGGCGGTGGCCTGCCTGCTGGCGCGGATGGAGCACCCGCTGCGTCCGCCGGCAGACTGTCCGCTGCACGCTGCATTGGTGATTCGAGAGAGCGGGTAAACCTTAGGGCAGCTTTTTTTCAAAACATAAGAATACGTATTCTCCATAAAATTCCACGCCATTTGCACATTTTATAGAAAATGGATTCTCTTCGTTTCGGGAGCCCTCCGGCACAAAAAGTCCCCCCGCCGGCCAGGCCCTGTATCGTTCTCCAGTTTCTGTGTTAAACTAGACAAAAGGATTCCGATGTGCTATAATGCGTAATCGATTACGGAACCTGCCAGAAAATGGGTGGGCGCATCCCTTCCGGCAGTACGTTATCTTGTTATCATTCAAAAAATGGAGGCCCATTTTATGGATATTACAACCATTGGTGAAATCTTAATTGATTTGACGCAAACCGATACCAGCGCCAACGGCGTCCCGTTGTTTGCCGCTAATCCCGGCGGCGCTCCTGCCAATGTGGCAGTCGCCGCCGCCCGCCTGGGCGCCCAAACCGCTTTCTTAGGCAAAGTGGGCGGCGATGGCTTCGGCGCATACCTTCGCCGGGTACTAAAGGAGAACGGCGTGGACGCGGCGGGCCTGCGCACCAGCAGCCTTCCCACCACCATGGCCATTGTCGCCGTGGACCAGACCGGCGAGCGGGATTTCCGCTTTGTCCGGGGCGCGGACCGGGAGCTCTCCCCGGAGGAAGTTGATGAGGACGCGGTTCTGCGGAGCAAAATCCTCCACTTTGGTTCGGTCAGCCTCACGGCGGGCCGGGCCCGGAACGCCACCATCTTCGCCGCCCGCACCGCCCACCGGGGCGGCATACTGGTGAGCTACGATCCCAACTACCGCGCCGCCCTCTGGCGCAACCCCGCGGAGGCGGCCGAGTGGATGACGATTCCCCTGCCCTTGGTGGACATCATCAAGCTGTCAGAAGAGGAGCTGCCCCTGCTCACCGGTGTCACGGACCTGGAGGAAGGCGCCCGCCTGCTGGAGGAACGGGGTGTGGCCCTGGTGCTGGTGACCTTGGGCGGAGATGGCTGTTTCTGCCGCTGGCAGGGCAAAGCCTGGCATCAGCCCGGCATTCCGGTGCAGATTGCCGACACCAACGGCGCGGGAGATACCTTCTTCGGCGCGGTGCTCAGCCGTCTGTGCCAGCGGGGCGCGAACCCTCTGAAGGACCTTACTCCGGCGGAGCTGAAGGACATTTTGGCATTTGCCAACCGGGCGGCGGCCTTCACCTGTTCCCGCAGCGGCGCCATTCCCGCTATGCCTACCCTGGAGGAGCTGTTTGACAAGGAAGGGGGCCCGCGCCTGCCATGAAGGGAGTTTTCGACCGCCGTTTGGAACGGCATTACGACGAGCTGAAATGGCTCTATTCCGAGCTGTACCACCAGGATGAGCAGGCCTTCGCCTATTTCCTGGATATGCTGAAGCGGGCCTGGCAGGAGCGCAAAAAGGCCCT
The DNA here is from genome assembly GCA_022797935.1 of Oscillibacter sp. GTDB lineage: Bacteria > Bacillota > Clostridia > Oscillospirales > Oscillospiraceae > Oscillibacter. The sequence goes on from JAAWLO010000007.1 coordinate 37,467, forward strand.
CCGGGACCAGGACGCCCGGCGGGAGGCAAATCCAAACTGGTACCGCCAACGGGATCTTCTGGGAATGATGCTGTACGTCAGCGCCTTCGCGGGAACCCTGAAAGGCGTGCAGAAAAAGCTGCCTTACCTTCAGGAGTGCGGCGTCAACTACCTGCATCTGATGCCGCTGCTGGAAAGTCCGCCGGACCGCAGCGACGGCGGATACGCCGTTTCAGACTTCCGCACCGTTCAGCCTGCTCTGGGCACCATGGAAGATCTGGAAGCTTTGGCCGACGCCTGCCGGAGAGCGGGCATCCGGGTCTGCCTGGATTTCGTCATGAACCATACCAGCGAAGACCACGACTGGGCCAAACGGGCCCGGGCCGGGGAGCCGGGCTATCGGGAGCGCTATTTCTTCTACGACAGCTGGGAGATTCCCCGGGAGTTCGAAAAAACGGTGCCGCAGGTCTTCCCCACCACCGCCCCAGGCAGCTTTACACAACTGGACAACGGGCAGATCGTCATGACCAATTTCTACCCCTACCAGTGGGACCTGAACTACGCCAATCCCACGGTATTCAATGACATGACGGAAAACCTCCTCTTCCTGGCCAACCGAGGCGTGGATGTCATCCGTCTGGACGCAATTCCTTACATCTGGAAGGAGCTGGGCACCCCCTGCCGCAACCTTCCGCAGGTACACACCTTGGCCCGGATGCTCCGCATGGCCTGTGAAATCGTCTGCCCTGGTACGCTCTTACTGGGGGAGGTGGTAATGGAACCCGCCAAAGTGGCCCCCTATTTCGGCACAGCGGAAAAACCGGAGTGCCACATGCTCTACAATGTCACTACCATGGCCACTACCTGGCACACCCTGGCCACGGAAGACGTCTCGCTGCTGCGGCGGCAGATGGAGGCCCTCTGCGCCCTGCCCAAGGATTTCCTGTTCCTGAATTACCTCCGCTGCCACGACGATATCGGCTGGGGCCTGGATTACCCCTGGCTGGAGCGAACTTTCGGCACAAACGAGGTGGCCCACAAGAAATACCTCAACGACTATTTCACCGGCAAATGGCCCGGCAGCGGCAGCCGGGGCGAACTCTACAACGACGACCCCCGCCTGGGCGACGCCCGCCTCTGCGGAACAACGGCCTCCCTCTGCGGCGTGGAGGCGGCCGAGTACGAACAGGACGCCTCCTGCTTGGAGCGGGCTGTTGCCTGTGATCTGACTCTCCATGCCTGGATGCTCAGCCAGAGCGGCATTCCCGTGATCTACAGCGGCGATGAGGCCGGCCAACTCAATGATTGGAGCTACAAGGACGACCCCGGCAAGCAGGAGGACAGCCGCTATATCCACCGGGGAAACTTCCTGTGGGAGCAGGCGGAACGGCGGAAGGATCCCGAAACCCGTCAGGGCAAGCTCTTTCAGGGGCTGCGGCGTCTGGAAGAGCTCCGGGCAGCGGAACCCTGTTTTGACGCTGAAGCGGATGTCTGGGCAGAGGACAGCGGCAGCGCTCATGTCCTGGCCCTCTGCCGGAGAACCGGGGAGCGGGAACTGGTGTGCCTTTTCAATTTCAGCGGCCAGTTTGTCCACGCCCAGGTAAACCGGGACGGCGGATACACCGAGCTGATGTACGGAACCCACTACGATGGTCTTCGGGATGTGGAGCTGTGGCCCAACGGCTTCGCCTGGCTGCTGCGGGACTGAAGGTCTCTTTTTCAAACGCCTTTTCCCGGTCTCTGTCCGAGTTTCTCCCCCCTCTCTTTCAAGGGTTTCCCGAAATTTTCCCCTCTGTTTTTATCCAAGTGCCCACACCATACAAAGGTCCGCTCCGGATGGGGCGGATCTTTTGCTGTAAAATTGGGTAATCGATTAAATAGTATTTGCAAACCAGCTGGAAAAGTGGTATCCTATAGGCGTAACGCCGGAAGCGCCGGCCACCACGTTCAGAAAGGAAGTCGTCTTATGAAACAGTTCACCTATACGATTACCGATCCCATCGGCATCCATGCCCGTCCCGCTGGTATGTTGGCAAAGGCCGCCAAGGCTCTGGACAGCACCATTACCATCACCAAGGGCGATGGCAGCAAGTCTGCCGAGGCCAAGAAGCTTATGGCCGTCATGGGCTTGGGCGTCAAGACCGGAGAGACCATCACCTTTACCATCGAGGGCGGTGACGAGGAGGCCAGCGCCGCCGCTATGGAGCAGTTCTGCAAGGAGAACATGTAATACCGCTTGGTAGGAGGAAACAGCTATGCAAGTCGCGACCGGCAAATCCATCCTGAATGGCATTGCCATCGGTCCCCTGCGTATTTACAAGAAAACGGAAACCCAGGCCAGTCAGACCTCCAGCCTCACCCCTGAGGAGGAAAACGCCCGTTTCGAGGCCGCCCGCGTCAAAGCCCAGGAACAGCTGGGCGCTTTGTACGGCAAAGCATTGGACGAGGTCGGCGAGGAAAACGCCGCCATCTTCGAAATCCATCAGATGATGCTGGACGACGACGACTATCTGGACGCTGTCAAGGGCATCATCAACACCCAGGGCTCCACTGCTGAATACGCTGTCTCCACCACCGGAGAGAACTTTGCCGCCGCCTTCGCCGCTATGGAAGATGAATACATGCGCGCCCGGGCCGCCGACGTGAAGGACATCTCCCGCCGGGTGGTCAACGTACTCCTGGGTGAGGACGACGCCGAGATGATGGACGACCAGGCCGCCATTCTGGTTGCGGACGACCTCACGCCCAGCGAGACCGTTCAGCTGGACAAAAGCAAGCTCCTGGGCTTCATCACCCGTCACGGCTCCTCTAACAGCCACACCGCCATCCTGGCCCGGACCATGAACATCCCCGCCCTGGTGGGGGTCGATTTCCAGGACGACTGGGACGGCAAGCTGGCCATTCTGGACGGCTACAACCACTGCGTCTATATCGATCCTCCCGCTGAGCTCCTGGCTACCATGGAGGAGAAGAAGGCCAACGATCTCAAGCAGGAAGCCCTCCTCCAGAGCCTGAAGAAGAAGCCCAACATCACGCTGGACGGCAAGGAAATCAAGGTCTATGCCAACATTGGCAATGCCGGGGACGTGGGTCTGGTCCTCCAGAACGACGCCCAGGGCATCGGCCTCTTCCGCAGCGAATTCATCTATCTGGACTCTCAGGATTTCCCTTCCGAGGACCAGCAGTTCATGCTGTACAAGCGGGTAGTGGAAACCATGGCCGGGAAAAAGGTCATCATCCGCACCCTGGACATCGGCGCAGATAAACAGGCTTCCTATTTCGGCCTGGACAGCGAGGAAAATCCCGCTCTTGGCTACCGGGCCATTCGCATCTGCCTGACCCGGAAGGAAATTTTCAAGACCCAGCTCCGGGCCATCCTCCGGGCCAGCGCCTTCGGCTCCGTGTCCGTCATGTTCCCCATGATTATCTCGGTTCGGGAGGTCCGGGACGCTAAGGAGCTTTTGGAGGAGTGCAAAGCCGAGCTGAAGGAGCGGGGCATCGCCATGGGCAATGTGGAAACCGGCATCATGGTGGAAACTCCCGCCGCCGTCATGCTGGCTGATGAGCTGGCTGAGGAAGTGGAGTTCTTCTCCCTGGGCACCAATGATCTGACCCAGTACACACTGGCCATCGACCGGCAGAATCCCAAGCTGGACAGCTTCTATGATTCCCATCATCCGGCGGTCCTCCGCATGATTAAGCACACCGTCGAGGCGGGCCACCGCCACGGCTGCTGGGTGGGCATCTGCGGGGAGCTTGGCGCGGACCAGACCCTGACGGAGACCTTCCTCCGCTACGGTGTGGACGAGCTGAGCGTATCCCCCGCCGCCGTTCTGCCTCTGCGGAAAATCATCCGCAGCTTGGACCTGAGCAAAGACGAAGACTGACACGCCATTCCGCAAATCCTCAAATTTCAGCGTCCCGCCTGCTGTCGTTCAGCAGGCGGGACGTTTGTTTCAGCTCCGGCCATCCGCTCTGTGTTCCACCCACGCCTCTTTCTCCGCCGCATCCTTGTCCTCCAGTGCGTGGAGGCCGCTCCGCCCCTCCATATGGTGGGTCAGCTCATGAGAAAACGTTTGGCGCAGTTCCCTCCGCCAATCCTCCTCGGACCAGTTTTCCTGTTCCGCCAGGGCAGCGAAGGAACCGTAGTAGAGATTGATATACTTCCCCAAAAGATTCTCGCAGTACTCTCCCATTACGAGGACTTCCGGGAATTCTGCTTCCCGTTTCTCCTCCTCCCGCAGGTTTACGCCGCCGTTCAGTTCCGCGAACAGGGCCTCCGGAAATTCCTCTGCCAGTTCGTCCAGCAGAGCCCCGGTCTCATCAAAACTCAGCTGCATGGCCCCTCCAGGATAACCGCCTCCAGCTCCGCCGCCGTGTCCGCCAGATAGTCCGCTCCGGCCTCCTGCAGAGACGCCCGGGAACGGAAGCCCCAGGATACCCCGCAGGCCCGGAGGCCCACGTTATGGCCGGTCTGGATATCCACCGTGCTGTCACCCACGAAAAGGGTCTCCTCCGGCTTCGCGGACAGCTCCTGCAAAATCTGTTTCAGACCCGTAGGGTCCGGCTTCAGCGGCACCCCCTCCATCTGTCCCCGCACCAAACGGAACCGGCCCGGCAGGAAGTGCTCAACCATCTCCCGGCTGAACCGGTCCGCCTTGTTGGAATACACCGCCATCTCCACGCCGGCGGCAACCAGCCGGTCCAGCAGAGCGGGAATCTCCGGATAGGGCGCGGTAGCTTCCAGGTTGTGTTTGCCGTAGTACTCACTGAACTGAGCCAGCGTATTCATCAGAATCAGGGGACTCTGGCAGCCCTCCGGGGAAAAGCGGGAAACCAGATTGGGAATTCCATGCCCCACCATGGTTTTGAACGCCTCCACCGTGTGCTCCGGCCAGCCGTTGCGGCGGCAGACCCAGTTTCCGGCGGCGGCTAAGTCCTCGATGGTATCCAACAGAGTTCCATCCAGGTCGAAAATTACGGTATGATACATAAGCGGCTCCTGTCTTTTTTCTTGTATGGCCTTTGTGTGATATAGTCAACGCAGTTGAAAAGGAGTCACCACTCCTTTTCAACTGGCGGACCATGGGTCCGTCGATGCGCGGAGCGCATTTGTGTTTCCTATGAAGTCATGCACAGGCAGCCGCTTTGCGGCTCGAACCGCCGCCTGAGCGGCGGTTTGTTGAAAAGAATCCCTTGGATTCTTTTCAACTGCGCTGGCTATAAGATTCTAACAAGCCCCGCCCCGCTTGGCAAGTGGCGAAGAAACCGAAAGCCCAGGTTTGCGGCAAGTCCTTTTTAGCGAATTAGCAAAAAAGCAGAGGAAACCTGCCGCCGCTTTTGGAACCCTCCCCCGAGGAAGTATAATTTTCCCATTTTCCGCACAGGATAACGCTGCGGCACTGCCGCAATTTTTCCTGATACTGGAGGCGGAATCCATGCAAAAACGGCTGTTTTTCTGGGAACTGGGCGGCTTTCTCTTCACGGGGCTGGCAGGATGCCTGCTCCACTTTGTTTACGAATGGAGCGGCGGGGCGCCCTTGGCCGCCGTGTTTTCCGCTGTCAACGAATCCGTCTGGGAACACATGAAACTGCTCTATGTGCCGCTGTTCCTCTTCTCCCTGGTACAGCTGAGCCTGCTGGGGCGGAATTATCCAAACCTGCTGGCGGTCCGGGGTCTCAGCGCCCTGACTGGTTTGGCCCTGATTCCGGTCCTGTACTACACGTACACTGGAATCTTCGGCCGGCACTTTCTCTGGGCGGATATCACTGTGTTCTTTCTGGCGGATTTCGGCTTATTCTGGCTGGACTTCCGCCTGCTGCGGCGGGGACGCTTTTCCTCCCTTTGGCAGCAGCTGTTGGGGCTGGCGGTGCTGTGGGGAATGGCGTTCTTCTTTGTTTGGTGTACCTTCCGCCCCTGCCTTCTTCCCCTGTGGCAGGACCCGGTAACAGGAGCTTATGGGTGAATTTTTCTGAAAAACAGGACAAAATGGACGGAAGTTTTTTCCTTCGTCTTGACCAGAGCCCTGCCGGTGGAGTATAATAGAACGGTCCATTTGAAAGGGAGGTTTGTTTATGCCGTCTGGTACGCGAAAACCAGTTGCCCCTTACTATGCCGTAGCTGTGCTGTGGCTTCTGGGAGGCGCACTGCTGCCCCTTTATAACCGCACTTGCCACCTCCTTTTGGCAATCGTCTCCGTAACCGTCTTTTATCTGGTAAACGCCCTGTGCAAAAGTGCCGGCGCCGTGGAGCCTCCCGCAGCAGACAACCCCGCTCCTGCGGAAAACGCGGAACTGGAGAACATGCTCCAGGATGGGCATCTGGCCCTGGAAGAGATGAAACGTCTGGATGAACACATTGCCCATCCCGGCATTTCCGCCGACATTGTGCGCCTCTCTCAGGTCAGTCAGAAGATTTTCCAGGCGGTGAAGGACGATCCCTCCCGGCTGTCCCAAATCTGCCGCTTCATGGATTATTATCTCCCCACCACTCTGAAGCTTTTGAAATCCTATGAGCGCATGAGCGCCGCCGGTGTGGCGGGCGAAAATATCCGCGGCACTCTGGCCAAAGTAGAGGATACCATGCACACGATTGTCCGGGCTTTTGAAAAACAGCTGGACGGCCTTTATGGGAATGAAGCCTTGGATATCGCCGCTGATATTCAGGTCATGGAAACCCTTCTGGCCCAGGAGGGCCTGCGGGAGGATTCCCCGCCGCCAGAAGGTACGGACATCCGGCTGGAGCTTTAAACTATTATAAATTGACCGGATTATACACCCTGGACTAATGAGGAGACTGTTATGAAACCACCCCGCCGTTCGCTCAATCCCAAGGCTATGGCTCTGCTGAGCGCCGTCAATATGGTCCTGTGGCTGGCGGTATATCTCCGGGACACCAGCGACACGGTTTACCTGCTGGCTTTTCTGGTTTGGCTGGTCTGCTCGGCAGCTTGGACCTTCCGGTTTTTCCGGCAGCGCGGCTCAGGGGATAAGTAAACAAATCGGATAAAGCATCTGTTATTATACATTTTAGATTATCTCGTGCGGAGCAAATATAAACAAAAAGGATTTTTATATAAGAAATATACAATTTGGATTCAATCATAACGGAGGAAATTACCATGAGCGATCAAAGCATTCCTGAGCTGACCCTGGACCCTGCCGCCGCTGCCGCCGTCCCGGAGCTCACCCTGGAGCCCACCGCCACGCCCGCCGCGCCGGAACCTGCCAAACCCGAGGTCAAACCTGTGGAGCTGGACGATTCCATGCTCTCTGACGCGGAAAAAAAGGCGGTGGAGGATTTCGCCAAAAAAATCAACGTCATGGACTCCAATATGATTCTCCAGTACGGAGCGGCGGCCCAGAAGAACGTGGCCAGCTTCTCCGAAAACGCCTTGTCCTCTGTCCGCACCAAGGATTTGGGGGAAGTGGGCAAGTCTCTGGCGGAACTGGTGGTAGAGCTGAAAGGCTTCGGCGAAGAGGAAGAGAAAAAGGGCCTTTTCGGCATGTTCAAAAAAACCGGCAGCAAGCTGGAGGCCATGAAGGCGCAATACTCCAAAGTGGAAACCAACGTGGACAAAATCGCGCGGGAGCTGGAACAGCATCAGGTCACGCTGATGAAGGATGTGGCCATGTTTGACCAGATGTACGAGCTGAATCTGAAGTACTACAAAGAGCTGACCATGTACATCCTGGCCGGGAAAAAGAAACTGGCGGAGGTCCGTTCCGGCGAGCTGGAGGAGCTGCGGCACAAGGCGGAACAGTCCGGCGCACAGGAGGACGCCCAGCGTTACAACGATATGGTCCAGATGTGCGAGCGCTTTGAGAAAAAACTCCACGACCTGGAGCTCACCCGAATCATCTCCATTCAGATGGGGCCGCAGACCCGGCTTCTCCAGAACAACGACACCCTGATGGTGGAGAAAATCCAGTCCTCTCTGGTGAACACCATTCCCCTCTGGAAGAGTCAGATGGTGCTGGCCCTGGGCATGGAACACGGCCGCCAGGCCACCGCCGCCCAGAGCGCCGTAACGGAGATGACCAACGAGCTGCTCAAGCGGAATGCCGACATGCTGAAAATGGGCACCATTGAAACCGCCCGGGAAGCGGAGCGGAGCGTGGTGGATATCGAAACCCTGCAGCACACCAACCAGCAGCTGATCTCCACCTTGGACGAGGTGCTGAACATCCAGCGGGACAGCGCCCAGAAACGGAAGTCCGCCGAGGCGGAGCTGGGCCGCATCGAGGGTGAGCTGCGGGCAAAGCTTATGGAACTGCACAAGTAATCAGCTCAGCTCTCTGGCAACGGAGTACGCCGCCAGGAACATCGCTTCCAATTCCAAAGCACGGCATGCTTCCCCAGCTTTTCGGTATTTCTCCAGCAAAGAGCGCTGGTGTTCGAAAAGCTCCCCCTTCAAAGCGGCCAGCTGTCTGGACTCCATATTTTCTGCGTCGTCGTAGGCGCAGGCGTCCAGGTAACGGGGCAGGCGTTCCGTGCAGGTAAAATCCATCAGTAACTGCATGAGGCTGTTCATTGGGGAGACCTCCTTATGCAATTTTAATTCATTCTAACACGCAATAATATTGATTGTCAAGGGGTGGCAGATGCAAATTTTAGCAGAACGATTAAAAGCCTTGCGTGAAAATCGCAGAATCTATCAAAAAGAGATGGCAGAACTGCTTGGACTGTCTCTCCGAGGATACCAATGTTATGAATCAGAGGAAAGTGAACCCAAGCTTGCCACCCTAATTGCAATTGCGGACTATTATCACGTATCCATTGACTACTTAGTTGGCAGGACGGATATCCCGGACTTTCACACTTCCAGCGCAGAGGACTGAGGCTATGAAATTCTTCCAAAAACGCTCCGTGGCTATGGTCATTATGGTGCTGGCCGTGATTGCCGGCACGCTCATTGGCCAGTCCAAGACCCCGGCTGAAAGCGGCGTCACCGGCAGCTTCGCTTATCTCCTTCACAACGAGGGCGGCGTGATTTCGCAGGACACCGCCTCCCTGATTGCATCCGCCAACGAGTCCCTGTTTGCTCAGACCGGGGCGCAGATCGTGGTGGACGTGATACGGACCACCGGCAGCAAGGACATTGTCGACTACGCGGAAGAAGTCTTCGTTCAGTACGGCATTGGTTCCCGGGAACGGGACAACGGCCTTCTGATTGTTCTGGCCCTGGAGAACGAGTACAACGGCGCACCAAACGGGGATTACACATTATCCTGGGGCAGCGGCTTTAACTCCAGCCAGCAAATCCAGCTGGAGGATATTCTTTATGAAACCCTGGAGGATTATTTCACCGCCAAGCAGTACGACAGCGGCGTCAAACACGCTTTTCAAAGCCTGGTAGCCTATCTGGAGGAACTCTACGGCGTGACCGTCCGGCCAGGCTATCTCTCTCAGGCGGGAAATTATCAGGCCATTGCCGGAGGCTACGCCTCCACAGGGCCGGCCCAATCTCTGGGCGCCCTTGTGGTTCAGGTGGCTGTGCTGCTGGTGATTCTCCTGGCGGTTTGGATGCTGCTGGACGCCATGCGGTACCGCAGCTACCGGCGGCGCTATTGGGGCCCAACGGTTATCGGGGTTCCCAGGCCACGGTATTATCCGATTTTCTGGGGCCGTCCCCGGCGGCCCTCTCCCCCACCGCCCCCCGGAGGCTTTGGCGGTCCACGGCCCGGCGGCTTCCACGGAGGCGGGGCCTTGGGCGGCAGTGCGCGCCGTCCCAGCGGGTTCAGCGGAGGCGGCTCCTTAGGCGGCAGCACACGCCGTCCCGGCGGGTTCAGTGGGGGCGGCTCCTTAGGCGGCAGTGCGCGCCGCTCCGGCGGATTCGGCGGAGGAGGCTCCTTGGGCAGCAGCGCACGGAGGCCTAGCGGCGGCGGATTCCAGCGGGCCCACCGCGGCGGTTCCGGCAGCAGTACACGGCGCTCCGGAGGAGGCCGCAGGCGCTGAGTTTCTTCAAAAAAATTCCCTGGCGCGGTTAACCGTACCAGGGAATTTCTTATTTCGTTTCCTGCGGCATGGGCTCAGTCCAGCACCTGCACAGCCGCGCCCAGAACCCCATCGCCGATATAGACGCTGAGGGTGCTGTCAATTTCTCCCTCCCAGATGTGGTCATAATGAGGCAGGGCCTCCGTCAGCTTTTGCCGCACCACCTCCATCTCCTGGACTGCACCGCCGTTGGCCACCGCCAGATTATAGCGCTTATGGCTGCCGCAGCGGTCTGCCGCCATACTCACCAGCTTTTCCATCACCTGCGCCCGGCCGCGAACCTTGGCCATGGACTGAAGCTGGCCGTCAGCGGCAAAGCTGATGATGGGCTTGATTTGGAGAAGCGTGCCGGCGGTAGCGGTAACCTTGCCGATCCGCCCGCCTTTCTGGAGGTACTCCAGGGTATCCACGGAAAAGAAGGGAAAGGTCCCGGCGATAAGCTGCGGAACGCGTTGGTTCACCAGGGTATCCCAATCCATGCCGCTCCGGATGTCCTCAGCCAGCTGGAGCACCGTCATCCCCTGCCCCAGGGAGCCGCTGAGGGAATCGAAAACCTGGACTTCCAGATGTTCACACTCATTCGCGGCAAGGCGCATGAGGTTATAGGTGCCCGAGAGACCGCTGGAGAACATGATGGCCAAAACACGGTCATAGCCCTCCTCCAGAATCTGGCGGATGACAGCCTCAACGGTCTCCCCGGAGGGAAGGGATGTCTGCGGCAGTTCCCCGTCCTTGAGGCGGCGGTAGATATCTGTATTATGGATGTTCACGCCGTCGGCGTACTCACCATCCTTGCAGAGAATGCGCAGAGGAACCACAAAAATATGGTTCTCCGCAATCAGACGGGGAGAGAGATCCGCGCAGGAATCCGTCAGCAGCGCGATGTTTTGAGGGGCCACGTGTACGAAACAACTCCTTACTTTCTGCGGGACTGCGGCCCGCGCTCATAACAGTACAAGGTTCACTTAAGTATCATTATCCCACAAACATTGGAAAACTGCAAGTACAATCTGAACCCGTCCCTTTTCAGGAACGTGTTGCTGGGATATCACTTCGGCAGTTTTTACAAAAGCGCATGGGTTTTGAATCACCTGTCTATGTAGAAATTATGCAAAGCATACGGCAAGGATTTGATTTTTGCCTTTTGAGAATTACAGTTCCATAAATTCCAGTTTATCGAACTGTCATCCATCAACAGGGCAAAAGAAGCGGGAAGCCTTTTCCGGCTTCCCGCTGGGAGCATCGCTCCTTCTGTCAAATCAGGCCCTGGGTCAGCATGCTGTCGGCAACCTTCTTGAAGGCGGCCAGGTTCGCGCCCACCACCAGATCACCGGGTTTACCGCACTCTTCGGCGGCATGGTAAATATTCTGGAAGATGTTGGCCATGATGTCCTTCAGGCGGTGGTCCACCTCCTCGAAGGTCCAGGAATAACGCATGGAGTTCTGGCTCATCTCCAGGCCGCTGGTGGCTACGCCGCCAGCATTGGCCGCCTTGGAGGGCGCAACCAGCAATCCCGCCTCCTGGAAAATCTGCACCGCCTCGGGATAGCAGGGCATGTTCGCACCCTCGGTAACGGCCATAGCGCCGTTCTTCACAATCAGCTTGGCGGTCCCGGCGTCAATTTCGTTCTGGGTGGCGCAGGGCAGGGCAATGTCACAGGGAATGCTCCAGATGCCTCGGAAACCATCCGCATAGGTGCTGCCGGGCACCTCGTCCGCATAAGCCTTGATGCGGGCCCGGCGATTCAGTTTGATGTCCTTGATGACATCCAGCTTGATGCCATCGGGATCGTGGATATAGCCGTTGGAATCGCTGAGGCCCACTACCTTTGCCCCCAGCTGCATGGCCTTCTCCGTGGCAAAAATAGCCACGTTGCCGCTGCCGGAGATCACCACGGTCTTGCCCTCAAAGCTGTCGTTCCGCATATGCTTAAGCATTTCCTGCGTCAGATAGCAGATGCCGTAGCCCGTCGCTTCGGTCCGCACCAGGGAACCGCCGAAGGTCAGGCCCTTGCCGGTAAGCACCCCGGCTGCGTAAGTTCCCCGTACCCGGCGGTACTGGCCAAAGAGGTAACCGATCTCCCGGCCTCCCACGCCGATGTCTCCCGCAGGCACGTCCACAAACTGACCGATATGCCGCTGAAGCTCCGTCATGAAGCTCTGGCAGAAGCGCATGACCTCATCGTCGCTCTTGCCCTTGGGGTCGAAGTCGCTGCCGCCTTTGGCTCCGCCCATAGGCAGCGTGGTAAGGCTGTTTTTCAGAATCTGCTCAAAGCCCAGGAACTTCAGGATGGACAGATTCACCGTGGGATGGAACCGCAGGCCGCCTTTGTACGGTCCGATCGCGGAGTTGAACTGAACCCGGTAGCCCCGGTTGATGTGAATGCCGCCCCGGTCATCCACCCAGGGCACCCGGAAGGAGATAATCCGCTCCGGTTCTACAAAGGCCTCGATAATGCCCCGCCGTTCGTACTCCGGGTGCTGGTCGATGATCTGATCCAGACTCTCCAGCACTTCCAATACCGTCTGATGGAATTCCTTCTCATTGGGGTCGCGGGTGAGGACGTCGTTGTAAACCCGCTGCAGGTATGCGCTTTTAATCATAGAATCGCCCCTTTTTCCAGCGCCGCGCTCCTGTGGAGTACTCGCGGTCCGCCGGGAATTTTACATCTATAGAATACCGGAAAAAGGCGTTTTTGCACAAGAAATAAATTTCCTAAAATCCTGCGGCTCTCCATCGGTTTTTTCACGCAAATATCACAAAAACGACCCTTCAAAAAGGTCTGATGTCAGAAATTAGGGAACCCCGGGACGGAAATCCGTCCCGGGGGCGCTTTCAGGAGTAAAACCGGTGGCAGCCTATGGTTTGGCGGTAGGTGCGGCTCTCGTTGAGCCAGTCACCCTGGGAGAGGGCGGGCGCATAAAAATACAAGGCCTCCCCGGCGGTGTTCTCCCCCTTCAGGGCACGGCGGGCCGCCTCCAGACATTGCTCCGTGGGGTCCTGGTAGATCGAACCGTTGCTTACCGGCTCAAACTGAATGCCGCCCTCGCTGTCGAAAATCACAGCGGGAATGCTGTCGGGGAATTCCCCGCTCTCTACCCGGTTCAGTATCACATTGCCCACGGCAATCTGACCCTCCAACGCCTCGCCGCCGCTCTCGGCGTGGATAATTCGGGCCAGCCAATAGACCTCCGCAGCGTCGTGGTCCGCTCCGGCGGAGGTCACCGCCGCCCCGTCCAGCCAGGGGTCCCAGGCGACATCCGCTCCCACCGCCTCCGCCGTCAGCCGCAGAGGCACGTAGGTCCGGCCTTCCACCACATCCACCGTACAGGGATGCCGCTGGCCATTGACAAAGAGGGCGCCGCCGTCCGGGTCGGCAGCCAAGTGAAATTCACCAGAGACGGCCTGCGCGGTGTTGGTCTGCGCATCCCACCAGACCTCCCAGTCCCCAAGGGCTTTCAGCAAATCCCGCAGAGGGGCAAAGGTGACGCCGTTTTTCGTGTAGGCATTGGCCTCCAGGGTCAGACCGTCTACCTGAACCGTCACGGGCCGGGCGGCTTGAACGGGAAAGCACAGGGCCGCAGCGGCAAGAAGTCCGCATAAGAGCTTGCGTTTCATATCGTTTCCTTTCTTGTGTGGAGTTCACCGTCAAGGATACCCGAAAGTGCCCCAGGAGGCAAGCCTTAATATCTGGTGGATCTGGAATTATTTAGAAAATAAAAAGAGCCGGGAACACCGGCTCCTTTTGTCTGCCGCTTCAGCGGGACTCTGCCCGGGCCCGGAGCTGCTCCTCCGTGACCGCATAGGCCGCCTGAGACCAGCGGTCCACCGGCCGGTCCACCGGCAGCGGTTTCCCCCGGCGGGCATAGATGGCAGCGGCGACCGTCTCCAGCAGCTTGGGATTCTTCACCAGCAAAGGTCCCGTAAGCTGCGACGCGAAGACATTTTTCCAGTGGAAGCCCTCCGCTCCCCGCTCCTTCTCGTTGCCAAAGCCCATGTCCAGACGGGTCAGCAGCGGCGTCTCCACGCCGGTGACCATTCCGCATTTGTTCATGAAGCCCACGATCGCCTCGGGGTAGAGGTCCGTATGACCGTAAACATCCCCAACCAGGCGCTTTTTGCCGTGGGTGACGGTGAAAGAGGCCAGACCCAAACCCTCATAAGCGCTGCCGTCCGCCTCCTGAACACGCTGCCCCAGGAGGTCCATAGCCGTTCCCGCAAAGAGTATGGCAGCGCCGTCACCGGCGGCGGCCTTCAGCTGGCTGCCGAAGCGGGCAAAATCCGCCATAGCGGCCCGAGCCGCCCGTTCCGTGCCTGCGCCCATATAGAAAAAGTCGCCCCGGGCAATGTCCGCGCCGCCGCCGGGGACCACAGTCTCCAGGATGACGTCACAGTCCAGATACTTTAAATAGCGCTCCAGCGCCAGAACATTCCCCCGGCTGCCGTACAGGCTCATCAGGTCCGGGTAAAAATGGATCATCCGCACCTCCATGCCCTCAGCCCTCCTTTTCCACATGGGCCAGCAGCTTGTCCCGGTCCGAGAAACAGGTAACCACAAACAGGTCCTCGTCCCCGCTCCGCTTCAGTTCCGCCGCCGCTCTGGCAATGTCCGGCTCAACGGTCCAATCCTCCAAACCGGTAAAGGAAACGCGCTCTGCCAAATCATTGCAGTACCGTCCCGCCAGAATCACCCGCTTCACATGGGGGACACAGAGCTGGTCAAAATCAATGTCCCACAGCCAGCTGGTCTCACTCGTAAAATACTTCCGGCTTACCGCATCCACAATGACCAGCACCGTACAATCCCGCTCCGCCGCCGCGATATAGCGCAGGTTTGTATCGTAGGCAATGGAGTTCTCATGCTTACTGGTCAGCAGCATGCCGTGATGCGCCCCTAAGCGGAAGGTCTGCATCCGGCCGTTCTTCAGCAGGTAGCTGCTGAGGACAGCGGCGGCTGTCTCCCGGCTTACACCGCACTCCCGGCAGACAGCATAGGCTGCCAGGATGTTGTAAATGTTATAGATGCTTCGGAAGGCCAAACCGACGGAAACCTCGCCGTCTATGGTCAGGCTGCCGGCCTCCAGATCCACCGCCGTAACCGTATACCCGGTCTCCGGCTTCCGGTGACCGCATTTGGTGCACCGGTACGCGCCAATCTGGTTGTAATGGACATAATCATACTCCATAGACCCATGACAGAGGGGACAGTAAGCCCCGTCATGATAGACGCCGCCCGGCGCATCCCCGGACACCGAACAGCGGTCCAGGCCAAACCACCGCACGTTCTCCCGGCCCTGGGCAAAGCAAGAGGACAGGGGATCATCCGCATTCAGCAGCAGCTTTGTCTCCGGATGAAGCGCGGGAAGAATGGCGTCATACACCCATTCCGGATGACCGTTTCGGGTAAGCTGGTCCCGGTAGAGGTTAGTAATTACAAATTCCGTGGGATGAAAATACCGGAACGTATGGGCGGCATAGCGCTCGTCGGATTCGATGAGGAGTACGTCGGCCTTTACCGTGCCCCCAAAGGTGGCGCGGGTCAGCACCAATGTGGTCACACCCTCAATTTGGTTGGAGCCCTCCTCGTTGTAAACCACGGATTTTCCGTCCGCCCGCAGGATGGCGGCAATCATCTCCACGGTGGAAGTCTTGCCATTGGAGCCGGTGACGGCAATCACCCGCTCCGGCAGCGTCACCCGCCGGAGAATATCCGGACAGACCTTCAGCGCCAGCTTTCCGGGGAGGGAGCTGCCCTTCCCCACCAGTCCGCCTACAAAGTGTCCCAGCTTGCACAGGGCAATGGCGAGAACCTTTCTCACTGCGCATCCATCTCCTTTTCCGGCAGTTCCCGCAGGTCCGCGATGGCCCGTACCGGCGCGCCATCGGCGTCCTGGAATTTCAGCGGCAGCGCATAGAACCGGAAATTCTCCCGTCCCGCCACCTTTTTCAGGCACAGGCTCTCCAGCAAGACCATGTTGTCATTGAGAAGGATTTTGTGGGCCGTGTTGCTCTGGTCCCCCACGGCGTCCACTCCCGGCGCGTCGGTTCCCACACCCTTGAGTCCGCAGGAGACCAAATACCGGGCCGCCGCCGCGTCCAGCACAGGGAACCCATCCTCCAGGTATTCCGGAGTACCCCACTTTTTCTCCCAGCCGGTATAGAACAGGACAAAATCCGCCGACCGGATCGCGCCGTTCTGTTCCCGGAGGAAATCAGCGGTAATCACCGGTCCCGCCTGGGTGACGTCCAGAGCCGTGGCCCGGCCGCAGAAGGAGGAGAGGGGCAGCTTATCCAGCGTGGCGCCCCCCAGCAGCAGATGGGCCGGCGCATCCATGTGGGTGCCGGCGTGAGACCCTAAGCTCAGACGGGTCAGGCGGCAGCCGCTGTTGGTGAGGGAGGCGGTTTTCTCCAAAACCGGAACCGGATCGCCGGGATAAACCGGGATATCCGCCGTAATGGTGTGGGTCAGGTCAATAATCATGAAGCGCTTCCTTTCTTGTTTGTATGGCCAGATGTGAGACGTCAAAGGGGTAAGAATTTAGAATCCGCTCAGGGCACGCCGTGCAGGAATTCAGGGGTTTCGTCCCGAAAAAGGCTTCAAAGAGCCGCTCTCCAGCGCAATCATCAGCGCAGCCACGTCCGCCGGGGACACGCCGGAAATTCGGGACGCCTGCCCCAAATCCAGAGGCTTCACGGCGTTCAGCTTTTCCCTCGCCTCCAGGCGCAGGCCCTGGATGCCGCTGTAGTCAATACCGTCCGGCAGCTGATGCGAGGACATCTTTCTAAAATCCTCCACTTGTTTCTCCTGGCGGCGGATGTAGCCCTCGTACTTCACGGAGATTTCCACCTGCTCCCGCACGTCCGGCGGCAAGTCCGGCCGTTCCGGGTCAAAGGGGGCCAGCTCGTCGTAATGAATCCGGGGCCTGCGCAGCAAGGCGTCCAGCGGGCAGCCCCCAGGCGCATCCGCCGTGTCCTTGGAGGCCAGGAACGCCGCCAATTCCGGCGAAGGCGACGCCCCGCTGTGGCGCAGGCGCTGGATTTCCCGGTCCACGGCGGCGTATTTCGCCTCCACCGCCCGGAGGCGCTCTTCCGGCACCAGACCAATTTCGCAGCCCCGCCGGGTCAGACGCAAATCCGCGTTATCCTGCCGCAGAAGCAGCCGGTACTCACTCCGGGAGGTCATCATGCGGTAAGGTTCCTCCGTCCCTTTGGTGACCAGATCATCAATGAGGGTCCCGGCATAGCTCTCCGCCCGGGAGAGAATAAAGGGACCCTCTCCCCGGAGCTTCCGGGCGGCGTTGACTCCGGCCACGAAGCCCTGTACCGCCGCCTCCTCGTAGCCGGAGGAACCGTTAAACTGCCCCGCACCATAAAGGCCGGGCAGGGCCTTCACCTCCAGAGTAGGCGCCAGGGCCAGCGGGTCCAGGCAGTCATACTCAATGGCGTAGGCAGGCCGGGACATAACGGCCCGTTGCAGGCCGGGGACACTGTGGAGCATCTGTATCTGAACTTCTTCCGGCATGGACGAGGAGAAGCCCTGAATGTATAATTCCTCCGTATCCAGCCCCATCGGCTCAACAAAAAGCTGATGCCGGAGCTTCTCCGGGAACCGAACAATCTTTGTCTCAAAGGAGGGGCAGTAACGGGGACCGACGCCCTGAATGGTTCCAGAATACATCGGGGCACGGTCCAGGTTCTCCCGGACAATCCGGCGGGTTTCCTCCGTGGTCCAGGTGAGCCAGCAGACGGCCCGGTTCTCCGGAGGGTCCTTGGTGCTGTAAGAGAAGGGTATGGGCAGTTCATCCCCCGTCTGGACCTCCATTTCATCGAAGTCCACGGTCTGAGCCAAGACCCGGGGCGGCGTGCCGGTTTTAAAGCGCCGCAGGGGCAGACCCAGCGTCCGGAGCGATTCCGCCAGTCTTCCGGCGGCGTGCATTCCATCGGGGCCGGAGTCCTCTATGCATTCGCCGGTAATCGTCCGGCCGGACAGGTAGGTGCCCGTCGCCAGAATAACCGCCCGGACATGAAATACCGCTCCCGTAGAGAGAACCACGGCGGAAACGGCGCCGTTTTCCTGGCGGAGCTCCACCGCCTCTCCCTGGCGGACTGTAAGGTGCTCCTGGCGTTCCAGGGCGTGTTTCATTCGTCCCTGGTACTTTCGCCGGTCCGCCTGTGCCCGGAGGCTCCAGACGGCGGGGCCCTTCCCCTTGTTCAGCAGGCGGTATTGGATGCAGCATTCGTCGGCGGCTTTGGCCATTTCACCCCCCAGGGCGTCCAACTCACGGACAAGATGTCCTTTGGCGGTGCCGCCGATGGCGGGATTGCAGGGCATGTTGCCTACGGAGTCCAGGTTTATCGTAAAAACGATTGTTTCCAGGCCCAGCCGGGCCGCGGCCAGGGCGGCTTCAATGCCTGCATGGCCTGCGCCGATGACGGCGATATCGTAGCTTCCGGCGTTGAATGTTTCCATCGTTGCTCCTAAGTTGTGGTTTCTCGCTCCCGCGAGGGGAGGGGTTGGGTTTTCTCCGAACGGGGAACGGGTTCCCTCTCCGAGGGGGGATTCCTTTTTTCCCCGCAGGGGAATGGTTTTTTCTCCGATAGGGGGATTTTGCTTTTTCCCGAAGGAGGAAGTCTGTACCTGCCCTGACGGGCGGGGGGATGCCAGCCAGGATGCTGGCTGGTTCATTGCAGCACCGTCGCGGCGGGACGATTCCCGGCCCCTGCCGGG